>DATFXP010000019.1:0-3637 GCA_035315785.1 Candidatus Udaeobacter sp.
CTTCTCGAAATTGAATCTCACCGAGCCGGAAGAGATTTGGTACGACAGCTTCGATGGCAAACGAATCCAGGCGTGGGTGCAAAAGCCGCCTGGTTTTGACGCGCATAAGAAGTATCCGCTGATCCTGAACATTCATGGAGGGCCACACGTTGCCTACGGCCACATTTTCGTTCATGAATTTCAGTGGATGGCAGCGAAGGGTTACGTGGTGCTCTACCCGAATCCGCGCGGCAGCACGAGTTACGGCCAGGAATTCGGCAACGTGATTCAATACCGTTATCCAGGCAACGATTACAAGGATCTGATGGCCGGCGTCGATGAACTGATAAAACGTGGCTACATCGATGACAAAAAACTTGGTGTGACCGGTGGAAGCGGCGGCGGATTGCTGACGAACTGGGTGGTTGGACAAACCGGGCGGTTTGCTGCGGCCGTCTCGCAGCGCGATATCGCCAGCTGGGAAAACTGGTGGTACACGGGAGACTTCACACTCTTCCAGCCGAATTGGTTTCGAGCGCCGCCATTTGAAGATCCGGACGAGTATCGGGCGCGGTCACCGATCAGTTACGTCAGCAATGTAAAGACCCCTATGATGTTTATCCTCGGGGAAGCAGACTATCGTACGCCACCGGGCGCAGGCGGCGAACAAATGTTTCGTGCATTGAAGTTCCGCAAAATTCCGGCTGTGATGGTGCGTTTCCCTAACGAGTCCCATGAGCTTTCCCGTTCCGGCCAGCCTTGGCATCGCGTGGAGCGGTTGCAGCATATTGTCGGCTGGTTTGACCACTTGCTGATGGGGGTTCCGAAACCGGAATACGAAATTACATCGGAGGAAGAGGTGCCTGTTAAATCGCGGCCACCGGAGAAACCTCCCAAATAATCCAAACTGTAGGGCGTTTGATTCGTTCGCGCCCGCTCAACTCACCTTTCAGGCTTCCCGTCTAATCTCCGACGCCCCGCTTGGAGCTTTGTGTCAGACGCCATCCAATTGTTAGTGGAAATCGTGGGATTCGCTCCCGACAAGTTTTTCGTGAACGAGCGGTCTAATATCTCGCGCTTTGATCAAGACAACGCCGTCTGAATTCTGCACCTGGCCTTCGATGAGAAGAAAGGCTTCTTCAGTAATCACCAGCCGGAAGCGTTCAAACAAGTCTGGATCGACAATTGCGTTGGAAACGCCGGTCTCGTCTTCGAGACTGATAAAAACAAATCCTTTCGCCGTGCCTGGACGCTGACGGCAAATGACATTACCGGCGATCTGAATCGTCGAACCATGCCGCGCCTGACCAAGGTCGATCGCACGCCAAATGTTGGGCAGTTTTTCCCGCAACAGTTTCATGGGATGCGGTCCGGTGGTCAGATTCATGGTTTCGTAATCCGCTTTCACGCGTTCGGGTAAAGTCATCGGGAATAGAGGGATTGTTGTAGAGGCGCTTGTGCTAAGCGCCTGTTTGTGTGATTCGGCGTTTGACACAAACGCCGATACAACGCGTGGACCCGTTAGAAGATCATCGTGCACTGTTTCTTCCACGCGCCACATCGCAGCGCGGCGATGTTCGGCAAAACAATTGAGCGCGCCGAGTTCAGCTAAGGCTCGAAATTCGTTCTTTGCGAACGACACACGCCGCTTCAAGTCGTCCAGTGACTTAAAGGGTTGTTCTTGGCGTTGCCTAACAAGCTCTTCAGCGTGTTCTTGACGCAATCCGTTTACGACACAAAATCCGAGACGCACAGCTTCACCGACCCTCACCGGCGCTTCGCGTCCGCCTCTCCCTGGCCAGGGAGAGGATTGAGGTGAGGGTTGATCGTCATCGACGACTGTGCAATGCCAATCGGATCGCAACATACAAACCGGTTTGATGTTTACACCGTGCCGCTGCGCATCCTTCACAATCGTTGCGGGGGTGTAAAAGCCCATCGGCTGATTGTTAATGAGGCTTGCGTAGAACTCCGGTGCGCGATGCACTTTTAAATACGCGCTGCCATAAGCCAGAATCGCGAAGCTGATCGCATGCGATTCGGGAAAGCCGTAAAGCGCAAACGATGAAATGGATTGAATGATCTTGTCGATCTTGTCGGGAGCGATGCCTTTGCGTTCCATGGCTGCGCGGAGTTTCACGCTCACTTTGCGCATCCGTTCTTCGGAGCGATGAAAGCTCAACGCGCGGCGTAATTCCTCAGCTTCGTTGCCGGAAAAATCGGCCACGATCATGGCGATCTTGAGCATTTGTTCCTGGAACAACGGCACACCGAGTGTGCGTTCCAGCACCGGCTTCAAACGATCGTCGAAATACGTCACCGGCTCCTTGCCCGCGCGCCGCGCGAGATAGGGATGCACCATGTCCCCCTGGATTGGTCCCGGCCGGATGATTGCGACTTCGATCACGACGTCGTAAAAGCATTTCGGTTTCATCCGCGGCAACGTGGCCATTTGCGCGCGGCTCTCGATTTGAAAAACGCCGATGGTGTCGGCGTGTTGCATCATGTCGAACGTCTTCTCGTCGTCTTTTGGAATATGTGCCAGATCGAGTGGGCGACCGCGTTCGCGACACAATTCAAACGCATCCTGCATCACCGACATCATGCCGAGGCCTAACAAGTCTACTTTTACGATGCCGAGGTCTTCGCAATCGTCCTTGTCCCATTGCGCAACCACGCGGCCCGGCATTGAGGCATTTTCCAGCGGCACGAACGAGCTGAGTTTGTTCTGACAAATAATCATGCCGCCGGAATGCTGGCCCAGGTGTCGCGGCAATCCGTAAATGGAGCGATAAAGCCGGATGAATGCCGGCATCCGCGGATGATGTTTCGGCAGACCTGCCGCTTCGATCTGCGCTTCCAATTCCATCGTGTGCGGGAAATCGCCGCTGGCAAACAGGTGCGAGAACCGGTCGATAATGCTCGGCGAAAAATTCAGCGCCTTGCCGATCTCACGCGACGCGCTCCGCCCCCGATACGTGATCACGTTCGCAGTCATGGCTGCGCCGTGTTTGCCGTAACGCCGATAAACTTCCTGGATTACTGCTTCCCGTCGATCGCCGCTGGGAAGATCAAGATCGATATCTGGCCAGCCTTTGCGGCTCTCGTTCAGGAATCGTTCGAATACGAGATGATTTTCCACCGGGTCGACCGGCGTGATCCCTAGGCAATAACAAACGGCGCTATTGGCAGCGCTGCCCCGGCCCTGAACCATGATGTTGTGTTCACGGCAGAAATTGACGATATCCCAAACGATCAGGAAATAACCGGGGAAACCGAGCCTGTTTATCAGCGCAAGTTCTTCTTCGATCTGACGCTTCACTTTCGGGCTGATCGCGGCGTAACGCTGTTGCGCACCGAACCAGACGATGGTGCGCAAAAATGAATCCATGCTGTGTCCAGCCGGCACCGGGTATTCGGGAAATTCGTAGCCGATATTTTCGAGAGAAAATGTGAGCCGCTCAGCCAGGCGCGATGTGTTTTCAATTGCTTCCGGCAAATCTCGGAACAATTCGCGCATTTCGCGATCGCTCTTCAGATGGCGTTCGGCATTTTGGGTGAGCAATTTGCCGGCAGCATCCAGATGCGTGTGTTCGCGAATACAGGTGAAAACATCCAGGACTTCACGTCCGTACGCTTTGGCATATTGCACACCATT
>DATFXP010000020.1:0-15478 GCA_035315785.1 Candidatus Udaeobacter sp.
GAACTCAGTATCGACGATGCTGTGTTGGTGTTGATTGCCGACGCGCACCATGAGCGTGGGCTGGCCATTCAATGAGCTGATCACCAGGCATCTGCTGAACGCAATGCGGGCCACGGGACGTGAGAAGCGGACAAAGATCAATCCGGTCACGACTGCGAGCAGGAAAATACCGCTCATGATCTCAATCGTGCTGACCACATGTCCATAGAGCGTTTGCGGATACATGTGGCCGTAGCCAACGGTGGCGAGTGTTTGCACGCTGAAAAAGAAGCAATCAAAAAACCAACTTCCGCCGGTGCTGCCCGCGATACTCTCGCGGTCCAGACTGTAAAGCGTCGCGAACAAGAGGTTCAGCGTGATGTACACTGCGGCTACAAGCACGGCGAACTGCGGCCACCGCAAAGCAAGCAGCCATTGATAAGCGTCGCGCGACTGCCAGCCGCCAATGTTGACTTTAACAAACTCGACCTGACCAGCCTGGACGGAAACGCGGTTTTGTTTCCCTTTTGTGAGCTTCTTCTTCATCTCATTTCGTGAACTGCATCTGCAGACGATGTAGCCACTTCCCTATGGGTCGTCTTACTTGCGCAGTGAACCGGCCACAGGCCGGTGGCTACAGGCTCTGCTGTATCGCATCTAGTCCTCGGCATCGAGTATAATGAGCGTATCCGTTCAAAAAGCGATGCGAGAAGGCATCGCCATTGTGATTCTGTAGCGGCGCTCTCTGAGCGCCGATATGTTGCAGATGTTTTTTGAGTTCCGGTGGGGAGCTAGGTCGACGGGAGATTGGCAACGAACGCCGTGATGGCTTGGAAGATTCTTTGATCAACGTCTTCCTGCGTTTCGCCCGTCGCCTGAAGCTGCCGCTTGGGCACACGCGAGGAATGATCGCCACCTTCTACAACGTGCAAAAAGTGTGGCGCTTTCATCTCGGCTCGGACGCGCTCCAGCAGGTCCAGGGGACACAGAGTGTCGCAGGTGCCTTGCACAAACAGGATAGGCGTAGTCAGCGCGCGTAAAACTTCGTCGCGAAGTTTTGTCCGATCGCCCATGGCACAAAGCGGATACCCAAGACACAATAAGCCGTCCACTTTTTCTTCGAGCGACACGTGACAGCCGACCCGCCCCCCCATGCTTTTGCCGACAAGGAATGTTGAGTCAGGTTGATGTTTCTTTCGCGCCGCCTCCAAGGCCTTCCGATGCGCTGCGATGAGTTGCGGCAGTGGACCGGGCCGTCTTCGCCCCCCGCGTATGTAATCGTAGTCGAAAGTCTCGACCTCACCGATTTCCGATAGACGCCGTTTCCAATTCTGCATCCACGGATGGGAAGAAGGTGCACCCGCCCCTGGAGCAAAAAGGATTAAACGCAGGCTCATCGAAGGTCGTTAGGTTAATCGGTTGATCCCGAATCGGGTTAAAACAATTCGTTAAGGAACTTTGCTGCTCCATCTGAGATGCCAACGATTTTGTTGGTCGCCTGACTGTACAATTTGAAATTGAGCTCCGTCTCCGGCCGACCGTCATTCCAATCGGAGAAACGTTTGAGTTCGCTTCGCCCGAGGTGCCGCTTGGCGATCGCGGTGCGTCTGACAGTGATGCTTACCCGCGGCGTTTGCCGGGCGATCCCGGTTTTCTTTGCGATCGGTTTGGTCGAGGTGACGACGCCGCTGGCAATGAGACCCGGGCCGCCTTGATTCTCACTCGCGAACACAAAGATCTTATCGTCTTTGGCGATGTGTTTGCCGCCATACATTGTCTTCTGCGCGCTAAACGTGAATGTCTTAGCGAACGAGTCGTTAACCTCGGCTTTGATCACAAATGTTATACTCGTTGATTTGTTAGGGCGCAAAGACTCAGTCCAACACCGCTGTCGCTTCGATCTCGATCAAAAATTCTGGATCTGCCAGGGCCGAGACGCCGATCCATGTACTTGCCGGTGGATTCTCCGAAGAAAAGCATTCTCGTAGAGCAGTGCCCACCGCTGTTCCGCACTCGGCCTGATAATCCACTACGTAAATCCGCAGAGCGACAACGTCTTTTAACGTGCCGCCGGCCGCTTGCATGGCCTTTTCAACGTTGCGGAACGCTTGCCTTGCCTGCTGAAGAACGCTGTCTCCGCCGAGGATGTTCTTCCTTTCATCCCAAGCCGTTTGTCCGGAGATGAACACCATCCTTTTTCCGCTGGCGACCACGATCTGGGAAAATCCATACGACAAGCTCGAAAAAAGGTTATTCGGGTTAATGTATTCCTTTCGCATAAGTCATTTGCGGTTAAGCCGGCCGATTAGATGGGCGGTCTGATCTGCGGGGGATCAAGTGCACGAGGTGATCGACGCAATTTCATGAGGGCGATCAATGAAGTGATCAACGAGATGATAAACACGAAGATCGCCAGGAGAAAACCAGTTATTACAACGGGTACTCAGTTATAGGAAAGCGGAACGGTCATGAGCCAAAAGCAACAGCCACCAGAAATCAGAGCAAGCACGCCGATCACCCCAGCGATCGTCAAAACCAGTTTGGTTTTCATAACTCCGAAAATCCTGAATCGCCGATTTATCGCGCGGCAGCTTTAGCTTTCTTCGCAAACTCTTCCCATGGCTGCAACTTCCAAGGGTGCATTTCGTATACAAAAACTCCGCTCTTCACGGCCGGATCCTTCCCCACGATCGTCTTTGCCTCTGCCTCATTCGAAACTTCCAACAGAACAGCTCCACCTGCATTATCGGTAAGCGGACCCGCTAACTTCATAGAACCTTTCATGTAAAGGCTCAGCATGTATTTTCCGTGCTCCTTGAGTGGTTGGTCCATTACCGATTTTCCGGTCAACCACGCGGGACCCGGCCGATAGAAGACAAGGTACGTCGCTTTGCTCGCTGTTTCCTTCGGCTTGACCGTTTCGGTAACGCTCTGTGCCAACGAATATATCGGCGCAAGGCTGAGTACAAGGAAAAACGGGACCATTCTCATGATCGAATCTCTCACGGCATCGGCTTAGGTGAATCATTCATTTATGCTTAGCCGAGTTCGGCAAGCTCGGCACGCACAGACGTGATGTGTGCGAGGGCTGCTGACCCGTAGGAGAGCATCTCGAAATCTTGAAACTCGAATCCGGGAGCGACGGTACACCCTAGGAAGCTGTACTCTCCGAGAGGCCTTGCTGCTTGCCAACACCCCGCGGGGACCACGCACATCGGATGAGTATTTGAAGCGCCTGTCCCGAGCACCTCCTGATGTACGATGTCTTGGTCATCAATCCAGTAGACCTCCAGCGGATCTCCTTCATAGAAGTGCCAGGCCTCATCGGATGCGACCTTATGCCAACGCCCATGCTGGCCCTTCACGAGCAAAAAGTAAATCGTCGTCAAGGCGCAACGCGCTGATCGCTTATCCAATGGCTGCACTTTGTGCCCGGATCGGAAAACCTCCCGGAAATATCCTCCCTCGGGATGGGGCTGCAAGCGGAGCTCGGTGATCAGGCCCTTTGCACGTTTATGCATCACTCTAACTCGCCTATACGTCTAACGATGAGCGGTGGCATCATACATCTTCCGTCTAGCCGGGGAGATGGCGGTTCGCTGCAGCGACCGGGTTGTCCATTGACGTCGAGTTAACCAGCCCCGTTGTCCCGGTGCCGCTGTGGCGCGTGCTGCGAATGGTGCTCGAGCCATTGCTCGATCGGTTCGTCTCTTAGCACGAACCGAAACCCTTGCGCTGTATTTGCGTCAATTGTCCGTTGCACATCGAGGTCTACGAATGGCACCGTGTGCGGCACGGACTTTGTTCCACCTTCTTCGATCGTGACGAAGTGGAGCTGATCGTTGACGCGCCAGTAGTCCGTCACGGTGTACGTCCTGCCGTCCTTGAACACCAGCTGCGGGTGGGAAGGCGAGGCGCTGCCCACAAACACGTATGAGGGTGACGGCGGGATGAAATTCCAGACAGGATACGGAACGGGATCCGGAACAGGATACGGGAATGGAACTGGAACGCAGTACGGAAGGAATATCGCCGGACGTGGTGCGAACCAACGCACGGCAACCACTCTCACCCGTGGTCGTGCCAATGACCGCCACGCGGTATGGGGTTGTGGGAAGACCGCTCCACTCGAAACGAGCAACCCAAAAACCATACAACAAATCGTACGCCGCATGCGTCATCCTCCGCGCGAAGCACGCTATCATGATTGTACGCCCGATCGAGCGGCCATCAATCCTTGAACAATGGCAATGATAAACCTAGTAGACATGATCTTGCCGTCTTGTTGTCTTGCGCGGCTCAGCCGCTGCTGATGAGAGGGAGCTGTGCTGCGATTGAGAGACTGACAAAAACACTCGCGATACCAATGGCGATCGCAGTTTTGGGATACGCTGCGAAAAAGTCGAGAATCGAAGTGTCGCTCACTGGAAGTGAGCCGGTCAGGAAAGCAATTTCGGCAAGACGTTAGCAACGAAGTCCACCAGGCCGTGTCCGATCATGTTGGCGACTAAATCGCGGCGCCACAGATAGAAGCCAGCTAGGATTAAGCCTGCTGCGAATGCGATGAGAATGTTGGCTGCGCCACCTGACCAATGGCCAAGCGAAAAGATCACCAGCGGAATCGCCACCGACCAGAAACGGCCGAGACCAATTAACTGCAAACGTTCGATGGCGTAGCCGCGATAAAATAATTCTTCCACCACTCCGGCGCGAAAAACGATCGCGGTGATCAACCATAGCGGCAGTTTCTCGAACGCGGCAGAGCCTGGACCGTGTCCGTAGCCCGTCAGAGCAGCCAGCGCGCCAACGACCAGTGCTGAGACGATCGCGACAATGAATCCCCACAAGATGGATTTCCACCAGCGCGCGGTACCGAGTCCGATGGAACGCAAAGACAAATGTTCACCGCGCCGGATGATTACAATGAGAGCCAGTGCGCTCACCCAGATTAAAGCTTCTTTTAAGACTGCCGAGGCAAACGTGGCTTCAGGTACAAAGAACACGAACACCTGGCGGATTGCGACCATCGCAAAAAGCGAGATGGTTAGTCCCGCCCACGTTGCGGGCGAAACTTTCGTGGGCAGAGACGGTTGCTCGGGCGTCAGAGCGAACGATGCGCCGATATTATCTGTTTCCATGATTTCCATTAGGATGCGCAAAGGCGCAGTCTGGATTCAAGAAAAGATGAGCCGGTTCTACGGCGGCGACTCCTGTTGGCAGGCGAGGCGCCTGCCCTACAAACAGACAAGGCAGCGAAGAAGAAATTGACCCGTCGCCAATGACGCGCTGTAGCCGCTTCGCTGTGCGAGCGTGTCCTTGTCGTCTTGGTTGGGTTGCGAAAACGCCGCCCTACCAAAAAACTTCCTGGCTTCCTAATTCAATTCGTCGCTATTGCACGGTCACGAGTGTCCCGACTGGAATTTCGGAGAAGAATTTGCGTGCCGTATCTTCCGGCAAGCGAATGCAGCCGTGTGATGCCGGATAGTTCGGCACGTAACCAGCGTGCATTCCAAAATCGAGACAGCTCAGGCGCATGAAATACGGCATCTCGACGTGGTAAATCGTGGAACGATGGTTGCGTTCTTTATTGGTGATCACAAATTCGCCACGCTTCGTCGAGTAGCCCGACCGGCCAGTCGAGCATGGCGCGTGATAGACCGGGACGCCGTCCCTGACAAGCGCGACCCTTTGCATCGCAAGAGAAATCTCGAGCCGCAACTTTTCCGGAGCCGGGCCGCCGCCGAGAAGAATTTGCGCAGACCGCCAGTGGCCGGTCTCCGCGGCGACATCCAATGCCGACATCTTGTTCCGGGTCGTTAGGCGGGTCCGGTTCGCTCCGCCATCGATCAGAGTCTTCAAATAATCGACCTGGCCCAGACCCGAGGCGAGCATCAGCATGGTTACGCTGCGATCTTCTTCGATGTAGCTACGCAATCCGTTCGGGAGCAGCGTCAGAAAATCCTTATCGCAGCGGGCGGGCAGAACCGTGTTGGGATCAGCTCCGCAATTCAACAGCGTGTTAAACAGAGACACATTGCTGCTGGCGATCGCATACGCAAGAAATGGCACGTTCTTGCCTTCGGGTGTGGGAGGCGTCGCGTTCTTGCTCAGCAGCAACCGGATTTCATCATTCTTTCCGGCTTGCAGTGCTCTGGACAAAGCACGCCGCGTGCTGGGGATCCAATCCGGCATTGTCGGCAAACGCTGCTCCACCGTTTTGATAATCTCCGGATGTCCGCCATCGAGCGCAAAACTCAGGAGGTCTTGTCCGTCCGCACAAGGTTTTTCCGGACGAAGATTGGGTGAGCGCGCCAGGAGCACCCGGAACATTTCCGGATCTCCATGCATCGCTGCCGCCATTACTGGCGTAAATCCATTCTTGTCGGCGAGATCAACAGTCGCTCCGGCGTCGAGGAGCCGGCGGGCCGTTTTCGAATCCTGTTGCGACGTAGCGATCAACAATGGCGTGCGGCCTTGCGCGTCGTGTCCGTTTGGATCGACGTGTTCCATCAGGCATAAATCGACGAGCGAATCGCGCTGAATCGTGACGGCGCGCACCAGTTCGTCCGGCGAAATGATGACGCGCGCAGGAGGCTCGGGCCCGATGGCGATTGCCCACAAAAAAATCAAAATGAGGGCTGCAACGCCTGCTCGGAAGATAAAACGCCTGTGGAAGATGCGCATATTGAAGGCTGGGCCGCCAATTATACGATTTTCGTCAACCAATTTGGCACGATTGCGACGGAACTGCGAGTCCGTCTTTGAGTGAGGCCGCCACAGGGCCGCTTCGCTCCGAGGAACGGCGATTGGACGCAGGGAGTTGAACGTTGCATGTTGGCCGCTGTCAAAATTCCAACCTATGCGTTTGTCCATTTTCGCCCTCTGCCTTGCGCTGAGTACATCGTTTGCGGCGCAGCCGGAGGCCGTGCGCAGCGATGCCGGCCCCGTGAATCCATCCGCAGCTGAAGCGGGCAAGGATGTTGTTCATCAATTGAACAACGCTTTCGCAAAAGTGTTCGAAAGCGTCGCGCCGGGCGTCGTGATCATCGAGACCTCCAAGAAAAGCGAAGTCAGTGACAGCTCGCCGCTCGACGATCTGTTTTTTCAAGGACCGCCGGATGAAAATAGGCAGCGTCGGAATCCCGGCACGCCTCGATCGGTTCAAACTGAAGGCTCGGGCTTCATCGTGCGACCCGATGGCTACGTCTTCACGAACGTTCACGTGATCGAGGACGCGGACACAATCGACGTGAAATTGCAGGATGGCCGCGAATTTTCAGCGCGCGTGGTCGGCGTCGACGAAAGGACGGACATCGCCGTCATCAAAATTGACGGAAAAGATTTGCCGGTCGTTCAGCTTGGCGACAGCGATACAGTGCGCGTGGGGCAATTTGCGTTCGCGATCGGCGCGCCGTTCAAGCTCGATTACACATTCACTTACGGTGTGATCAGTGGAAAAGGCCGGAGCAAATTGCTTCAGACAGGCGGCTATTCCATCTCCGATTATATACAGACCGATGCGTCGATTAATCCGGGGAACAGCGGCGGCCCGCTATGTGACATCGACGGCAAAGTGATCGGCATGAACACGCTGATCAACGGAATGAACCGCGGACTGGGCTTTGCCATTCCCATCAACATGGCCAAGGACATTGGCGGCGAACTCATCGCCGGCCGCAAAATCGTACGACCCTGGCTGGGCATTCGAATCGAAACACTCGGCGATGATCCATCGATTCGGGAGCTATTTAAAGGCGCAGACAAAGGGGTCGTGGTTCGCACAATCGAAGCGGACGCGCCGGCTTCGAAAAGCAACCTACGCCCGTTCGACGTGATCACGCATGTCGACGGGAATGCGGTGACTTCCGATTCGCAGCTGCAGCATGAAATTTTGAAAAAGAAAGTCGGTCAGAGCGTCGAGCTGACTGTGTGGCGCAAAGGCCAGGCGATAAAAGTGCCTGTAAAGACTGGCGAATTGCCAGACGAGATTACCCGTGCCTCTAATCAGCCGGTTCAACCGAATGAACCCAAACCGCAGCAGGACGTCGGCAAATTCGGATTGCAGGTGCAGGAGCTGACGAAAGACGTCGCCGAACGCCTGCATCTATCGCCGCAGCAGGGCGTGATTGTGACCGACGTGGAAGACAACAGCATCGCCTCTGCTCAGGGCATCGAACGCGAAGACGTGATTACCGAGGTGGACGGGAAACCGGTGACGAACGTGCAATCGTTCCGCGATGCCCTCAACAAAGCCGATCCGAAACGCGGCGTGCTTCTTTATCTCGACCGTAAAGGCAGCAAAACCTTCGCGGTGTTGAAAGCTGGCGGGTAGATTTGATGTAGCCACGGCCTTGCGGGCCGTCTTTGGTTGACTGAAACAAGCAGGAAAGAACCGGCCATAGGCCGGTGGCTATAAACTTTGCGAATGGTATCAGCTTGCCCGGCTGCCGACGATCACCAGCACGATTCCGCCGACCAAACAAATCCCGCCCAATACCGGGGGGAACGGAATGGTCTTTTGCTTTTCAGCAGTGGCCTGAATTGGGCCGAGATCCAACACCTTTTCGCGTTTGGTGTACGTGATCCCGCCCCACGCCAGCGCGATAACGCCGATAACGATAAGAATGATGCCGACAATCCCGGCAGGCTTCATCGTTTCGATGTTATAATGCGCGGCGTCCTGAGATCAATTGGATAATGAGCACGACGATCGCAATCACGAGCAGGATGTGAATGAACCCGCCCAGCGTGTAGGAGCTGACTAATCCAAGCAGCCATAGTACCAGAAGAATAACAAATATTGTCCAGAGCATAGGATTGTTCCTTTCGGTTAAACATACGTATCTTCGGACGAGCCATTTCCGTTGCGCTTATGCGAAACAGAAATTTTTAAGATTTCTCCAGCGCAGCGCGCAGATTCCAGTCACTCGCCTCGAGCAGGCCGCGAGCGGATTCGTAATCACGTTGCGTGACCTCGGCCACGATCCGCACAGCACGATCACGCAATTTCGTGCTTGTAGTGCGCAGATCGATCATGAGGTTACCCCGTACTTTCCCGAGTCCAATCATCGCGCCGGTGCTGATAATATTAAGTGCGATCTTTGTTGCAGTCCCGGCCTTCAATCGCGTCGAGCCGGCCAGGATTTCCGGTCCGACAGCAAGCGTGATCAACAGATCGAATTCTGTACAGGTAGCCGTACCGGCCGCAGTTTCTTTCGCTGCAGGCGACACGCCTGCGACTATGGCGGGATTACAATTCAGCATAATCGTTTTTGCGCCTAACGACTTTGCCCGGGCAAGAGCGCCGAGCACAAAAGGTGTCCGGCCGCTGGCTGTGATTCCAATCACCACATCAGCGGGCTTCAGACCCCGTTCATCCAAAGCGAGTGTGCCGGCGCTCTCTTCATCTTCCGCACCTTCGACACTCCGATGCAAAGCGGTGACTCCGCCTGCAATTACGCCCTGCACAAGATGAGCCGGAGCGCCGAAGGTGGGCGGAATTTCGCTCGCATCCAGCACACCGATGCGCCCGCTGCTGCCGGCGCCAACATAAAATAAATGTCCGCCGTTTCGCAGCGATTCAGTGACGATTTCAATTGCGCGCGCAAGATCAGCCGCAGCAGCAGGCAACGCGTCCTGAACGAACTTTTCTTCCCGCACAAACAGTTGAACCAATTCTTGTGTGCTCATTTTTTCCAAGTTTTCTGAGCGTGGATTGCGTCGTTCCGTCAGCGCCGCAGCCAAACCGTCGATTTCAGTTTGAGACGCTTTCGGGTGAAACGCTGCGTGATCGTGCGCTTCAGCAGCAAGCCAGGCAGCGCCCAGTTCAGGCGCGCGCTCGGCAGTTGTTATGCGCGCGTCGGGAAGATTTTTCTTCAGCCGCCGCCGGAATGCGTGTGTGTAAATTGAATCACGATAGAAAAGCCCACCGATCAGGATGACTTTCGGTGCGAGCAAGTGCAAGCGGTCAGCAACGGCTTCCGTGTATTCGCATAGCACGCCTGCACCTTCTTCGATGATCTCCATCATTCGCGTGCCGCCGGCAGCAGCTGTCTCGAACACGACCGGAGCCAGCATGGCGATCTCCATCTTGTCCGCGGTTTGCACCCAGCGAACGAGTTCGTCGAAGTTGTTCAATGAAAGCGCGTGCAGAATTTTCGCGGTGAAATCCAACTCAATTCGATGCAAATCGTGTTCGCGCAGGATCAGGCGGAGCGCCTTCACGGAAAGAGAATAACCGCCGCCGGCGTCACCCAAAATGTGGCCCCATCCGCCGGCTCGCTCGATTTTATCGCCGCGACGGCCGGTTACCGATGATCCACTTCCCGCGTTTACGACAATCCCGTCGGCATGATCAAGCGCTGCGGCCAATCCCGACTGGCGGTCGCTGCCGGTGACGACTTTGGCGTTTGGCCAGATCTCGAGACAGATTTCTCTGAGCACGCGACGATCCTCGGCGGTTCCGCAACCCGCAAGGAAAACTCCCGCGCGATCGATTTGCTTCGGCAGCTCAGCAAGGATGGCTCGCAGACGCTCGGGCGCAGTGAGCCGAAAATTCGATGGCGGCAGTTTTCCCTGATCGAGGATGCGAAATTCGGCGCCGGATGCGCTCGCTACGGTCTCGACCATTACCCAGGCGGTTTTCGTTCCGCCGCCTTCAACCCCGAGAATGCGCTCACCGGGTTTCACGATTGGTTATGCTTAGCCGCTTTTGTGGCAAATGGAAAGCCTGGTAGGGACGCCGCGCCGTGGCGTCCGGTCGGCGCAGCGCGCCGACCCTACCATTGCCGAAATTTCGCCTGTTAGTATCGTGAAAAGATCGAATGGACCGAGCTGAAGCCGAGAAAAACATCGGGCAATTGCGAGACGAAATCCGCAAACACGACCGGCTGTATTACCAGGACGCCGCGCCGATCATCAGCGACCGCGATTACGACCGGATCTATAAAGATCTTGTTGACCTCGAAAGGCAGTTTCCTGATCTCCTTACCCCCGATTCGCCAACGCAACGCGTCGGTGGAAAGCCGCTGGAGGCGTTCGCACAAATCCAGCACCGAGCGCCAATGCTCAGTCTCGACAACACGTATTCCGAAGACGAGGTGGCGAATTTTTACAAACGGATCACCCGTCTCTTGCCTGACGAGAAGATTCCAGTGGTGATTGAGCCCAAAGTGGACGGCGTTGCGGTGTCTGTGATGTACGAAAACGGCCGGCTGAAATATGCCGCGACGCGTGGTGACGGTCTGATGGGCGATAACATCACTCAAAACATCAAAACAATTCGCTCCGTCCCGCATCAGTTGCGCGGTGAGGCCCCAGACATTTTCGAAGTGCGCGGCGAAGCCTATTTGGACAAGGCAGGGTTCGAGAAATTGAATCGGGAACGCCAAGCCGCGGGTCTTCCGCTCTTTGCGAATCCACGCAACGCGGCAGCCGGTTCACTAAAGCATCTCGATCCAAAAGCGGTCGCGAAACGCCCACTCGGAATCGTTTTTTACGGAACCGGCGCACTCGAAGGCGCAGACGTCGATCTTCACTCGAAGATTTTCCGACTGTTCAAGAAACTTGGCCTGCCAACACATCAAGATTGGTGGCTTGCTGAATCCGTAGACGAAATTCTCAATGCGATCCGCAAACTCGACGAGATCCGGCGCAATTTTCCATATCAAACAGACGGCGCGGTAATCAAAGTCGATGAACTTGCGCAACGCGAGCGACTCGGGTTCACAGCGAAAGCACCGCGGTGGGCGATCGCTTACAAATATGCGGCCGAACGCGTCGAGACCCGCTTGCAAGACATCATCATTCAGGTAGGGCGCACCGGAATTCTCACGCCTGTAGCGGTGCTGGAGCCTGTGCTGGTGAGCGGAAGCACCGTTGCCCGCGCCACCTTGCACAACGAAGACGAAATCAAACGCAAAGACATTCGCATTGGCGACACCGTCGTAATCGAAAAGGCGGGCGAAGTCATTCCGGCGGTCGTTGAAGTCGTGAAATCAAAGCGGCCACGAGATACGAAGCCATTCGATTTCGCAAAACACATTCATGGGAAATGTCCCGTATGCGGCGGCCCGGTCCGGCGCGATCCGGAGTTCGTCGCGTGGCGCTGTGAAAATCTGTATTGTCCGGCGCAGACGACGCGGCGCGTTGAATTTTTCGCCGCACGCGGCGCGCTCGATATCGAAAGCATCGGCGGAATTGTGGCAGACAAACTTGTTGAGCGCGGCCTCGTTCGCGAGCCGCTCAACCTTTTCGATTTAGAACCCGAGCAACTCGCGAAACTGAATCTCGGCGCAGAGGAAGCACCGCGCATTTTCGGGGAAAAGAACGCGGCTAAAGCGAAGAACGCGATTGACCGTGCGCGAACCCTGCCGCTTTCACGCTGGCTTTTTGCGCTGGCGATTCCTGATGTGGGAAAGACGACTGCAAGCCAGCTTGCCCGCTTTCATGACACGATCGAGGACGTGGCTAATTCGCAGTTGCTCCGCGACGTCGTCGATTATCACGAAAAGCGCGGCGACAAGAAATCCGCCAAAGAAATCGCCGACCGATTAATTAAATCCGGATTTGGGAAGTCCTCGAAAAGCAAGGCAGGCAACGACGGTATCGTAACGGAAGTCGGGCCAGTAGTTGCGCAAAGTGTCTTTCATTTCTTTGCGTCGCCCGCTGGCAAGAAAATTCTGCGGCGATTAAAAGAACTCCGTATTGAACCGAAGAGCGAAAAAGTGTCGGCGAAAAGAGCAGCGGAGTTACCGCTGGCCGGCAAAACTTTTGTTCTGACCGGCACGCTGCCGTCGATGTCACGAGAAGAAGCCAAGGAAAAAATCGAAGCACTGGGCGGTCACGTCACTGGCAGCGTAAGCAAAAAAACCGATTACGTCCTCGCTGGCGCCGAACCCGGTAGTAAGTTCGACAAGGCGAAACAGCTTGGCATTCGAATTATCGACGAAGCCGAGTTTCAAAAAATGCCGTGAGTACCGAGGCAGCTGTTGTTCGCCAAAAGCAAGTCAGCCGATTTCGGTGGTGGATTCATTTAATTGTGATTGGTGGATACGTCGCAGCAGCGATTCCCCTCGGATTATTACAGCATCGACGTCAGCCTGCGTTATTGGCCACGACACACAGCCTGTTGATTGTGTGTGCCTGGGAGATTGGAATCTTCGGCGTGATTTTTGGACTTGGTTGGCTGGCTTCCAGGGCCTCGGCAGAAGACCTGTTGCTGAAATGGCGACCAGGCTGGTGGACCATCCCATCGGGAATTGGTTACTCAATCGCATTGCGAATAGCAGTCGCGATTATCGTATCTCTGACGGTGGCAATTCTGCTTCTAACAGGATTACTTCCTCGAGAATCGCTAACACAATTCTCTGCGGAAGGCCGAACAGCCGTCGAACGGATCGTCGATCTCTCAGTGATGCGGCACAATCGAGCCTATTTCTGGCACAGGTACCGTCGCGAGTTTCGTGGTTGCTGGCCTACCTTAACTCGAACGTACCGCTGCCTACCACCTGGCCGTTGATCTTGATGTCCACTCGGTAGGTGCCAGATCCGAGCGCACCTGAGTTGAGGTTGTAAACATACTGGCAGCTATGAATTCTGAAGGTCGATCCAGAATCAGCCGAAAGCTACAAGAGATTCATTAACACTCCCAGTAGTTCCACCTGCCGTTCGCGTAACGACTTGGAAAAATCGTAAGCATGTCCTGGGGGGAATTGGGCGGAGAATAGACTCCTTAAGGCAGTCGCGCTATTACACCTTGGTATAATAAACTTTGGTATAATGCGGGCAGGCCGGAGAGGCGGAGCCCTAAAGACAGAAGTAAGAAGGAGGAAGTCGGAAGTCAGGAGCAATTAACGTATTCGACTTCGCTCAAGGCAGGCTTTGAAAGGGCCGGTGGTTTGTGCCTGCTACGTTCTGGCGGGCGGCACTGGCCGCTGCCCTACCTGCCACTCATCCCACAACGTTGCGTCAAGCGAACCAATTCGGCTAACGAATGAACTTTCATTTTCTGCATCACGTGTGCGCGATGTACTTTCACCGTCTGCTCGACCGTGCCGAGATCGCTGGCAATTTGTTTGTTTAATTTCCCAGCTACGACGTATTCTAGCACTTCGCGCTCGCGCGGCGTGAGCGTGGCCAAGCGTTCTCGGATTTCGAAAAGTTCGGCCTGCTCTCGCCGCAAGGCACGGTCTTTCTCAATCGCTACGCGAACGGCTGTAAGTAGGTCCTCATCGTTCACGGGCTTGGTAAGGAAATCGACAGCGCCATGTTTCATCGCCCGCACGCTCGTTGAAACATCACCGTGCGCGGTGAGAAAGATAATGGGGAGGAAACTTCCTTTGTCGGCTAGGATGGTCTGCAGTTCCAGGCCGCTGACGTCTGGCATAGCGAGATCTAGCAGAAGACAGCCGCATGCTGCGGGATCATACTGGACCAGGAAGTCCTGAGCCGACGCGAATGCAGCTACAACAAAGCCAGCCGCTCGCAATAAGCGCGAGATAGACCTCCGCCCCGGCGCGTAATCGTCCACAACAAACACGGTGGGGCCAGGAGGAGCAGTCATTAGTGGTCACTCATCAACGATCTGCGACCGGGCAATCAGCCCGTCTTTCTGCGACAAATTTACAGGCAGGGTAAAATGGAACGTCGCGCCGCGGTCCGCATTGTTGATGGCCCAAAGTTTTCCGTGATGCGCATCAATGATTCTGCGGCAGACTGAGAGACCCAGCCCCATTCCCTTGTCTTTCGTGGTGAAGAAAGGCTCGAATATTTGTTCCTTTTTCTCCTCTGGGACACCGCCACCCATGTCGGTGACAGACACAATGACTGCTGCCCCACAGTCTTTGGCTTTGGTACAAATGAGCAAGCGGCGCTCGGCTATATCGCAATCCGCCATTGCGTCACTAGCGTTGACCACCAGGTTTACCAGGACTTGCTGAAGCTGCACCGCGTCGCCAGTGATAACGGGCAAGTTCCGCGCAAGTTGAATATTAACAATGACGTTTTGACTGATGAGATCGGTACGGATCAGCTTCAAGACATCTCTTACCACTTTGTTGATATGAACAGAATGCTGTTGCACTTCGCCTTTCTGCAGCCACAAGCGCAACCGGCGGATGACTTCACCAGCGTGCTTGTCTTCGCTCACAATCTCATTAAGAATTTCGCGAAGTTCGGCGAGATCGGTCTCGCCGTTCGCGAGCATTCGCTGTGCAGCCTGCGCGTTACTGAGGATGGCGCCAAGCGGCAGATTAAGTTCGTGCGCCAGCGAGCCAGAAAGTTCGCCCAGCGTGGTCACACGCGAGAGATGGGCCATTTCATTTCGCTGACGCGCCGCCTCCAGCTCTGCCTGCTTTCGCTCGCTAATATCAATGATGGACGCCAATACGAGCAATCCCTCCGCAGTGTGAATTGGGTTAAGACCGATTTCGATCGGAACCTCGGTGCCGTCTTTGCGTAAGCCAAAGAGCTCGCGCTCGGCACCCATCGGCCGAGCGCT
>DATFXP010000021.1:0-3822 GCA_035315785.1 Candidatus Udaeobacter sp.
ACAAAATGTTGACCGGGTGCAATCGCATTTCTTTGCCGAGCACGCCGGGCACCAGAACATTCAACTCAACCTGGTAGACCAGCACGATCACCCCTAATGCCAGCCAAAATTTTGTAGCGCCCATGCTGAGTGCGACCAGCAGAACAGGAATGGAAACGAGGAAGGCGCCGATGTTTGGCAAGAACTCACCTAGAAACGCAAATACGCCAAACATGAGCGCCGGCTGCACCCCAACCAACCAAAGCAGCGAACCGAGTGACACGCCGGTGATAACGCCATTGATCGCGACGCCCCGCGCCCAGGCAATCATTTGCCGCATCATTCGTTCCAGCGTGCGACGCGCCTGCTCGCGATAACGATCGGGCGCAAGCGCCAGATATGCAGCTATGAGCGGGCGCGGGTTCGCCAGCACGAACACAAGCAGCAGAACCGCTAACAGGGCGCTGGCCACACCTCCCACCAAGCCGAGGGTCGATTGCAGCAAGAAATTTCCAACTGTTGCCGCAGCTGCCCCGACTTTGCCGGCCATTTCATCCGTTCGTGGTAAGGCTTCGCGAACTTCCGGATAATTTTGCGTTAGCGACTCGATCCGGGTGCGGATGCCTTGCCACATGTTTGGCGCGCTGCGCATGAGTTCCTGCAGTTGTCGGCTCAGCGGCGGAATGGCAAACAGAATGATCGTTGTGGTGACAGCAATAAGCGCAAGCATCACCAAGATGACGCCCACGAAGCGCGGCACGCGGTGTTTCTGTAGCCAAACGACGATCGGATTTAGAACCATCGCGAGAAGAAAGACCAGCGCGAACAACAGGATGACAGGCTGCAGCGTGCGCAGGATCAACCAGATAACGAATACGAAAAAGACCAGCCAAACGATGCGGCGCGCGCCATAATAACTCAGCGCGGCGTGCGGGTCTTCGCGATGCATTTCGTTCATGAGTGCAACGCGATCTTCGCTTTCGCAAACACGAATGACAAGAAAGACGGGTGAATCTCCGGGGAGCGCACGCGCTTCGTGTGCTGGCGATGGTTTAGTCTTACAGAAGGTTTAAAAACTGGCAGGCACGGAAACCCGGCTGCCGGGATAGCAAGATGGCTATCTTCCCTTTTACCTTGTAACTTTTGCAACTCCTTTGACCTTTGTGTTGCTGTGTCATTTCATCGTTTCGGACTTTTGCCCCAGGTCGTGCGTGGAACGCAGGCTATGGGATTCGTCGAGCCGACGCCGATCCAGCTTCGCGCGTTTCCGATTATTCTGGCCGGAAAGGATTTGATCGGCACCGCACAAACCGGCACGGGCAAGACCGCGGCGTTTGCTTTACCGATTCTGACGTTGCTGGAAAAGCACGGCAGTTTCCGTTGTCTCGTGCTTGAGCCCACGCGTGAACTGGCCGCACAGGTGGAGACAGCATTTCGTGATTATGGCCGTTTCACAGATTTGCGTGTGGGTCTTGTGCATGGCGGTGTTGGCTACGGGAAACAGCGTGATGCGTTGAAGCGTGGCGTGGACATTCTGGTCGCAACACCGGGGCGTCTGCTGGATCTGCTTGAACAACGCGCGCTGAGTTTGCAATCGGTTAAAATTCTCGTGCTCGATGAAGTGGATCGGATGTTGGACATGGGTTTCCTCCCGGACGTGCGTCGCATCGTTGAGAAGATCCAGATCGACCGCCAAACTCTGCTTTTTTCCGCCACGTTACCCCCGGAGATCGAGCGCCTGGCCGCGTGGGTGTTGCATGATCCCGCGCTGGTGGAAATCGGCGCGCGCCGTTCGCCGGCGGAAACAGTTACGCACGCAGTTTATCCCGTGGCAGCGGAACAAAAATTCGATCTTCTCATGGCGCTGCTAGAGCGAACAAACTTCGATAGCGTATTGATTTTTTGCCGGACCAAACAGAATGCCGACCGGGTCTCGCACTTTCTCAAGCACGCGCAACATGCGGTCGCGGTGTTGCATTCCAATCGGACGCAGCGTGAACGGATCGAGGCGCTCGAGGGATTCAAGAGCGGCAAATACGAAGTGATGGTTGCGACGGATATCGCATCGCGCGGGTTGGACATCGCGGGCGTAAGCCACGTGATCAATTACGATGTGCCGGAGCATCCGGAGGATTATGTTCATCGGATCGGGCGAACGGGACGTGCGCAAAATGTCGGCGACGCGTTCACGCTCATGAGCGGTCACGAGGTGCCGGCCTTGCAGGCGATCGAACATTTTATCGGCCGGAAAATTCCACGACTGAAACTGGAGAACTTTCCCTATTTGTACACAGCGTTATTTGAACCGGAATCAGTAGCGAGTAAGCGAGCCATTACAGGGCGAAGAACTCATCGCGGGTATTCATTTGGCCGAAGGCGTGGACATTGAGCGGCAACGCCGCACGATTTCCAACGCGTTGACCCGTCTTCGGTCGCCGTGGCGACCTACGGCGAGCCAGGAGACAACGCGTTCCATCTTGCGCTGGGCGCATTTGTTCGCGAATACTTTCGGACTTCGAAAATGAATTCATCTCCTGATTCACAGACCGAATTTGATGAGCTCCAGAAGAAGCTGGTGCCGTTGTGGAAATCGATTGAGCGATTCAATCAAGACCCACAAACCATCGTAGTCGTACCCTCGATGTCGATCGACGCGATTGAGTCAGGTGCAGTTATCCAGGCGTACGAGGAACGGTTTTTATTTCTGTTACTGCTGCTGCGGCAGCCGCGGGCGCGCCTGATCTACGTGACGTCGCGGACGATTCTGCCTAGCATCATCGATTATTATCTCGATCTGCTTCCCGGCGTCATCCCGAGCCATGCGCGGCAGCGACTTTTCCTGCCTTCACCGATGGACGGTTCAGCGCGCCCGCTCAGTGAGAAACTATTAGAGCGGCCACGGCTGATCGAGCGCATTCGCTCGTTGATCATCGACCCCGATAAGGCGCACCTCATTCCGTTTAATACAACGAATCGAGAGAAAGAACTGGCATTGCAGCTCGGCATTCCAATGTACGGAGCAGATCCGAAGTTTTTCCCGCTTGGAACAAAGAGCGGCTGCCGGCAAATCTTCATCCAAGAAAATGTGCCGCATCCTATGGGCCGCGAGAACATTGGCAGCAAGGAAGAACTCATCAATGCCATCGTGGACATGCGGGTGGCAAAACCTCGCATCGAGCAGGTGATGGTGAAGTTGAATGAAGGCGTTTCCGGCGAAGGCAACGCAATTATTGACCTAAGAGGGCTTCCATCCCTCTTTGTTAAAGCTACGTTAGAAGAATGCCTTCGTGGTATGAAATTCGAGTTACAGGGGATTACTTACGACAGTTACATGAAGAAGCTGCAGGAGCGGAAGGGTGTCGTCGAGGAACGGATCATCGGAGAAGAGTTCAGAAGCCCGAGCGTTCAGCTTCGGGTCACGCCGCTCGGTAAGGTTGAACTGTTATCAACGCATGACCAGCTGTTAGGCGGGCCGACCGGGCAAAGCTATCTCGGCTGTGTTTTCCCCGCTGACACAGCCTATGCCAGCCTGATTACTCAGGAAGCGGCCAAGGTCGGCAAACGTCTGGCCAAAGAAGGCGTTATTGGTCGCTTCGCCTTGGATTTTGTGGTGGTGCGCTCGAGGAATGGAAAATGGGAGCCGTACGCGATTGAGATTAACTTGCGAAAAGGCGGCACTACTCATCCGTTCTTGACTCTGCAGTTTCTCACTGACGGCACGTACAACCCCGAAACTGGCATCTTCACGGCTCCTAACGGCCAGCAGAAATTCTTCGTAGCCAGCGATCACGTCGAATCGCCGCGCTATCGCACTCTTACTCCTGACGATCTGTTCGACATTGT
>DATFXP010000022.1:0-2321 GCA_035315785.1 Candidatus Udaeobacter sp.
GACCAGAGCGTTGTAATGAATGGTTTCCGCTGCGATAAATCCGCGCTCAAAATCGGAGTGAATCGCTCCGGCGGCAGCGGGCGCTTTGTCGCCGGCGTGAATGGTCCACGCGCGCGTTTCTTTTTCGCCGGTGGTAAAAAAGGTGCGCAACCCGAGCAGATGATACACCGCGCGGATCAGCGCGTGCACGCCGCTGTCCTCCATGCCGAGCCCACGTAGATATTCGAGCGTCTCCTGCTCGCTCAGATCGGCAAGTTCGCTCTCGATGTGCGCGCTGACCACAATTGCTTCAGTGGCGAAATGGTGGTTCGCGTAATCCTGAACAAGATCGACATATCGTGTAACCGCGTTCGCGGAGTCGCCTTTAGAAATCGCCCCCAAATCAGATTCCGCCACGTTGCAGGCAAAAATTGTCGGCTTTGACGTCAGCAGGAAGAAACCTTGCGCGACTGTTTTCTCTTCCGGAGTTAACTCGGCAGTAACGGCTGGCTTCCCACGGTCGAGATGCACCAGTAGTTTTTCGATGACCGCACTTTCAATGATTGCTGCTTTTTCGCCGGCGTGAAGTTGCTTCTGTATTCGGTCGCGTCGTTTCTGCAAGGAACCCAGATCAGCCAACACGAGCTCCGTGTTTATGATTTCGATGTCGCGTACCGGATCAATGGTCGCACTGACGTGATGCACATCGGGATTTTCAAAACAACGCACCACCTGCACGATCGCTTCGACTTCGCGAATATGGTGGAGGAATTGATTACCGAGACCTTCACCGGCGCTCGCGCCTTTGACCAGTCCAGCGATGTCGACAAACTCGATTGCTGTCGGAGTGATTTTTTTTGACTGCGAAATCCCGGCGATCTTTTCCAGGCGCGGATCGGGCACGATCACCACGCCAACGTTCGGATCAATCGTGCAGAACGGATAATTCTCCGCCGGCGCTTTGTGTGTGCGTGTGACGGCGTTAAAAAGGGTCGATTTCCCGACGTTCGGCAGCCCGACGATTCCCGCACTTAACATCGTGTAGTGTAACCCGATCATCTCGCTTGCACCGGGAAAACGCTGACCGCCAAGCTCAACAAGCTGACGGTCAAAATTGAGCGTCCGCAAGTGTCGCCCGCGGACATCCAGAAGCTCAAAAAGGCCGAGGACGCCAAATGAACGGCCACCCAATTGATCCCGATCTCTACGGCTCCTTGAAATCGCCCTTGTGCTGATGCTTCTCGATCACGTTGCCAATGGCATCGAAAACCCAATCACAGCATCGCGGGGACGGGAAATCGGTTCCTCATGCGTGCGGATGAAAAGCTGACCGCGTTTTTAGAACTTGAATCAACTGTTTGCAACTTGCTTATCGGCGTGTAAGGCGAAGCCCCACACAAAAATTAGGCTACAGTTGACTTGACGAAACGCACACAACGCCGCACTAAAGGTGCAATCAAACGGATCTGAATCGGGCGGACGACTCTTCCCCCGCTAGGCTCTTCGCCTCTTCGGGACCCGCGAACCATGAATCATAGGCGAGCAGTTGCTAAACAACGCAGTGATGTAACGACTAGCCCACCCGCCGATCATTACGCATTGGGTTACACCGATGCGGAGCACAATCGCCTGATTCGACAAGCTGCCATAATTGCTCCTATCGCCGAGCGCCTTTTCCGCGAAGCAGGCATCGGACCGGGCCAGCGCGTTCTCGATCTTGGATCTGGTATGGGAGACATCTCTATGTTGGTTGCAAGGCTGGTGGACGACTTAGGCGAGGTAATTGGTATCGAGCGCGACGCGACTTCGATTGCACGGGCGCAGGCGCGGGTGGCGGCAGCGGGTTTACGAAACGTAAGATTTCTTAATGCCGACGTGAACAGCATCGTTAGCGATCAGCCCTTTGATGCCGTGGTTGGTCGTTTCATCTTGATGTTTCTTCCCGATCCTATTTCCGTGTTGCGGTCCGCTGTTCGCCTACTTCGTCCTGGAGGAGTGGTGGCATTCCAGGAACCTTCCTGGGCAGCAATGCTTGCGCTTGGCACGAGGTTGCCCCTTTGGTCCCGTACGCGTCACCTGATTCACGACATCTTGTTGCGGTCCGGCGCACAGCCGGAGATGGGCATCGCTTTGTACCGCGCCTTTCAAGAAGCCGGGCTGCGTGCACCGAAAATGCATCTGGAGATGTCACTGGGGAACGACGCCGATTTCGTCAGCCTTACTTCGGATTTGCTTTGCAGCCTGCGGCCTTTAGCGGAGCAACACAAAGTCGCTCTCACCGACTTGGGCGACCTCGATACACTTCCGGACAGAATCAGCGCCGAGGTTGCTGCAGCAAACAC
>DATFXP010000023.1:0-4831 GCA_035315785.1 Candidatus Udaeobacter sp.
AACATGTTAATCAAGGAGCCGGGGCGATTGCTCTCGCGTGAAATGCTGCTCACTGCTGCCTGGGGCTACGATACAGTGATCGATACCCGAACCGTCGACACGCATGTCCGACGTTTACGAAGTAAACTGGGCAAGAGTGCCACCGCCATTGAGACCGTTCGAGGCAGTGGCTATCGGTTGCGAGAAGATTGATCAAATAACACTTGAAGAACTCATCGACTAATGGCGTCGCCGTTTGCATCGCACCGGCTCTATGTTGGGGAGCGTCACAGGCGCTTGTTTGGCCAGCATTTTCATCCATCGTAAAGGAGTAAGCCGATGAATTCCGTCGCGTCTTGCTACCTCGCTTGAATTTAGAAATGTATGACCGCTAATGGAGCGGCCCATGAATGTATATGTAAATATAATACACCGGCGTTGGAGAAGGAGATAAGCCACGTCAGGGTGCCGTGGCAAACACGCTGAACTTATTTTGCCGACGGGCTGTTGGCTTCATCGATTGGTTAGATGGTCTTAGGCGGCATGAAATGGATGTGTGGTTGCCAAAAATAACTTGGCGCGAAGGCCGCTAAATTGAAATTCGGCTAGCGAGGCGCCAAAGACTGAATGCCCCCAAGAGCCCCCCTTCATAAAAAAGCCGCGCATAGATGGGGGACTCCCGAGCTAATGGCTATGGGCGCCCGGGAGTCCACACATCCACACTACTTCAGCAGTAATTGAGCGCTTCGTCCGATCCGGCGCTAATGGAAATCCCGGCTGTCACCGGAAAGTTACCTGTCTGTAGCCAGCCCGGCACACAAACGTCACCAATCCGACACAAGCAGTACGCGAAATTCGAGTTCTAGCGGGAGGTGAGCGAACAGCGTGTGAGCGTCAGTGGGTCGCTTTCTTGCGGACACAGCTCGGTCAGCACGGTTTATATCCGTCGCAACTCCGGCAAAGAAATCGCGACGGGAAAATAACGAGCGATGGAACCTAACGATTCCAACGATGAAAGACAACCGCGAAACATTCGAAATCAACCGTTTGCTTGGCAAGACAAGAAGACTCTGACGATGATCGCTGAAATTTTCGACGCGACGAATGACGTTAACTCGGCTCGCTCAGTTTATGTCGCGCTGACGGAGTTTGCTTCGGACAACGGATGCGAAACATTCACCGTGCCAATTAACCAAATCGCCCGGCGCAGTGGCGTCTCATATAGAACAGCATCTGGGATTCTAAATCGCTTTGAGTCACTTAGGCTCATTGCGGTGCAGCGGCACATTGTCGAAGGCACAAAAGAGAGAGCACCGAGCACGTTCACGATGTTGGGCAATCGTTGCCTAACGTTAAGCAGCGGACGGAATCAGAGCTTGTTGCCGAAAGGAAGAAAAGAAAGAGAGAAAAAGAAAAAAGAAAGCGCAAGCGTCCCCGCCAACACTGACGGGGCAACGCTTCGCGCTGGCAACAGGAACGGCACTCAAGCAGACGCCAAAACGGAGCGAATCGCTGCCGCCAAAAAGCGTTACGTGGAAAGGTTGACAGCAAGCCAAGCTCGCTTCGATGCCGAACGAGGCATCACCAAAAGGAATTGGACAGCTAGTCCATAGGCAATGAAAACACGCGGCAGACGACCACTTCTAAACGCGAAACTGCAAAAGCAGATTTGCAAGTTACTCTCACAAGGGCACACGATTGCGACCGTCTGCGAAGCTGTCGGAATTGCCGAGCGCACCTACTATGATTGGCGCGAGAAACATTTGCATTTTGCTCAGGCAGCTACGTGCGCGATAGGGCGATCGAAGATTTTCCTCGTTGAGAAATTGCGGAGGGCGAGTGACTGGCGAGCGCAAGCCTTTTTATTGGAAAGAAGGTGGCCTGAGGAATTTGGTCGCTCGGTTGAACGTCAGTTGCCAAAAGAGCCGGAACCTGAGCGGCAAGGGCCGTCGATTCAGTTTTCTGTCAGGTTGCCGGATGGGAGAAAGATACCGAGCACGGCTCAGCAGCTGGAAAAAGTGTTTTGCAATTTTCCTATCGTCGACACCCCACCAGAAGAACTTGCGAAGATTGACGATGACGAACGAAGCGCATTTCGGGACGCTGCGGGTCGTCCAGATAATCAAAACGATTCTGGGGCGATCTAGCGGTTACCGTTTCACACCGGCGGATTGACGTTTCTTGAGTGTTGAAGCTTGAAATTTAGAATTTAAGGCTTGGGTGTCGGCGTGACCGACTGATGACTAATTGCTTCGCGTTCGATGTTCTTCAGCAGCGGCGCTGCGGAACTGTTAGAGAAATTCCGCAAAGTCTTGCTTACGAGGTCGAGAGCCCGGTCGGGTTTGTTTAGTTTGAGCAACGCATCCGATTCTTCCAAAACTACGCGCACGATGTCGTCGGGTTTTGTGTAGCAAGTGCACGCTTGCTGAAAATAATTTGCCGCTAGTGAAAGATTCCCGTCGCGCGCTTCGATAGAGCCGACGTCTTCCAGCATCGGGCAATTGCGCGCGCTTACCGCAGCTTTCCCAGCCAACGCGCGAAATTCAGCAGCGGGACGCGCAGCGCTTTTCACTGCAAACTGGTGATACATTTTCCAGTCGCTCGCATTTTTTGCGGACCGAGTTTGCGCATTGGTTTGCAGCCACGACGCGTAAGGCTGGTAAAGCGGATCGCCAACCATCACTGACATCCAGGAAAGTGCCGGGGTCGCCATGTAGGCGCTCTCGGCAAAGGTGAAGCCATGCAGCAGCCGATCATTAAAGGCATCGAGGTGCGAAGTGAGTTCCAGATACGGTTCGTAAACGTTGCCCAGACTCGCAGCTGCGCCTTTTGAAACAAGCGGGCCGATCCAGTTCGCATTCGGATCGCGTAATGTGCTCGCGCTAAACGAATGGATGTGAACGGCGATCGCTCCCGGCGCAAAATGAAAATCGGTGCGCGTGAATGGACCTGTCGCTACGCCCGCATACCAGCCATAATAGAGCGCGCAATCGGTCATCGGATAGGCATCGGGAAAAAGCGCGGCGGTATCCTCGCACACGACTGGAATCCCGACTTTGTGAAGTTGTCCGATAATCTCAGCAAGCCATCCGTCACCGGTTGCCCAACCAGCGACAGTGCTTTCTGCCCGATCGACATAGGCGCGGCCCCAGAGTCCGCTTTTCTCTGTTGCAATCGCATCGACAACCATGCGTCGCACGGTCTCAGCAGTCGGCGCGTCCAACCGGCAGACCAGCAGCAATGTCGAATTCTCGAGGTCGCTAACCGCGCAGAACCTTCGAAAATACGGATTACGCGCGAATCCAGAAATCTGGCGCGAATACGCAGCCAGCACAGCGAGCTCCGAATCAACCGAAGCTTCGTTGCGCGTTCCTATGGGATTCGTTCCCGATTGATCGCCGGGATAGCTGTCGGTCGTCTGAATTTTTAGCGGCACACCTTTGATGATCGCGACAAAATGAATGCTGCTCGCCGTAACGACGGGAGGTTTGCCAACCGATTCGCTCAACGTCCACCATTGGCGTTGCTTGAAAACGTCGCGCAATGGTGCGGCAATCGCCGCGTCGTATTGCTCACGGGTAATCTCCTCCTCGATGGGGCAATCCAGACCGATCAGATGCTCCCGCGCAATCCCGCGTTTCGCCGCATAAAATTTCGCGAGCTCGACCGATTCGGGAACCGTTTTGTTGTAAACAACGATGGTCGAGTCGGCGAGTCGTTCCTCCGCGTGAACGCTTAATTCGATCACGAGAATGAGCACGAGCGTGACGCAAGATCGACATTTCATCTAGAAACCAAGCTTCAATCCGTCATACACGACGCGCATATCTTTCGGGAGCCGGGATTCTGATGATTGCGGAAGGTCGTGGCAAGTAGGCTAGAGCAAAGCCGAATACATCCAACACTGAGCGTCGATCGCGCGACCACCTCTTGTGCTGCTCATGATCTGTACCCTATGGTTCATTCTTTGGTGGTACCTTAGCGGTGAGTGGTTCGATCAACGAGGAGTATGGCTACGGCTAGCGAAGGCGCAGGACGTGTTGGTCTATTTCAATTTCGAAGACGGCACCATTAATTTTGTCGTGGAATCCCTCGAAGAGGATATCGCAAATTAGGATCCTGAAGAATGACTTTGGGTTCACTTGGCTTTGCGGATTTTCAACCACCGCTCTTCAACTCGCGATTATTTCGCACCAAACCCTATAATCACCGCTGGTATCGTGCGGAGTAAGATCTTTAAGTCGAGGCCGAGCGACCATCTGTCAATGTAATCCAGGTCGAGTCTGACCCAATCGCGAAAGTCGCGCATTTGGTTTCGCCCGCTAACCTGCCACAAGCAGGTCAAGCCCGGCTTCACGCTCAAGCGTCGACGCTGCGCCGTGTTTTCAAACTTTTCCACTTCGTACAGCGGCAATGGTCGCGGACCGACCAGGCTCATGTCGCCTATCAATACGTTGACGAGCTGCGGCAATTCGTCGAAGCTCGTCCGTCGCAGCCACTGTCCAAAAGGGGTAATTCGTGGGTCGAGCTCCACCTTAAAAACCGGTCCATGCATTTGATTGAACGGCTCGAGCTCCACTCGTCGCATTTCGGCATCGTCGTCCATTGACCGGAATTTATACATCACAAACGGCTTGCCAAAACGTCCAGCCCTGCGTTGTTGAAAAATCACCGGTCCTTTCGAGGTAATGCGAATAATCAAAGCCACCACCGCGATGGGGATAGCCATCACCGCCAGCAGGATGAGTGCACCGACTCGATCGATGACGTCTTTAATCAGTAGCGCCCAGGAGACTTCGGGCGCCGAACGAAATACGAGCATCGGCCGACCGGCGAACGCATCAAAGTCTGG
>DATFXP010000024.1:0-12055 GCA_035315785.1 Candidatus Udaeobacter sp.
CGCAGCGGACCAGCCGAAAGCATAGATGCCGACAACAGGAATCATGTTGCGCCCGAGCACGACCCACGCATCCGGCCGCGACGCGAACTCGCGAAGATGCTGCGAGAGCGGCGGCGGCCGGATTTGTCGTACCGGTGTTGAGCTGGTTATCTCCGGAGGCTTCGGCATCGCGGCTGATTAAACACAGGTCGACGGCACCAAATCAATCCGCTTCGAAGCGCACAGCAAAATTTCGGCCTCAGCGCGAAGTAAGAAATACTGCCAGGCCGATTGCGAACAAATCTTCGCAAACAGCGATGATGAAGTCCTTGATGTGCAAATTGTTCGCCAAGCGTCTCCTGACTTCGTAGCCGAGAAAAGCGCCGACAATGGCGCCTATTCCACCGAGCAGTGTTCCCGCGAGCAATGATTTTCTGCGGCTGCGCAGAGACACGCGCCGCACAAGCAGCCTGTGATGATCCGCGCCAATAACGGTGCGAGCGCGGTCCGTTTCGGAGTGTTGGGCAGTTTGTCTGCGATTAACTCGCCGATCGCGAGCAGAGAAAATATCGCGACCGCCGTCGTTGATCCCATGAACGCAAGCGGGGAGCCGTGCAGATTCAACCAGTTGAGATGCGCGCCCCATGCCACGACAGCGGGCGCGGTCAGCGAACGCAGCCCGGCTACGATTCCGATTCCAAGAGCGAGAACGAAGACGTAGTTCAATGAAATCCCTTCTATTCTGGCTTCCGCCTAACGCAAGCTCTGTGCAACGGCACGAGAATGATCATGGAGAAATAGATCCAGCCGCTCCACTGGATTTGCGTTCTAGGCAGGCATAGCGCTAGTACCAGCGAAACTAGTCCGACGCCGACTGGGATACTCCATCCAGTCACCTCATGAAACGTCATTCCTCGTTCTCTTGCGTTCAACCGCAACGGCTCCCGTAATTGCCACGCACGCAGGTTCAAGAGCACCATCTCCAGTGCGACAGCAGTGAATCCTAATGCAAAAACCGCGAAGAGAGCGCGAACTTGCGATTCGGAATGCGCGCCAAGTACGTGACCGACGCGACCGCCGCTAAGAAAAAACCACATGGAACTGAAAATCGCTTTAAGTGGGTAGATGTAGATCAACATCGTGACAATCATTGCCCAGCTAATCAGGATCGACACGCCGTCCTCCAGGCCGTAACGCCGGCTCCACAACCAATGACCGCGCCAAAAAATTCCCAGCACAATGATGCTCGCCACAAACGCGGGCACATTTCTAAAAGCAGCAAGGAGCTTTTCGATATCGTCGGGTATTTGCTGTGAAGCGATCACGAGCATGGTGATTGCGAACGCAAATGCTGCATCGATGAAAGTTTCCAGCCGCGTCATCGCAACGCCGCGTAAGCGAAATCCGTCTAACCGCGGAAGGGCATCCAGGTCCGACGGCAAACCCGACGCGATTTCCTGTGCGCGCTCGTTCATCGTGGAGGCCGATATTAGCGCAATCATCAGCTCTAGGGGAAGCTGACAGGTCTCCTCGAGAGACCCTTCAATCTCGACAATCTTATCGACTCGGTCACAATGGCGCCGTGATGAGTCGCCATGGCATTCAACGAATGCTGTCATGTTTTGTTCCGAGCGCACTGCTGTTCTTGTCACTGATGGGGCTGTGTTCGGGCGCGACTTTGGATGATCTGAAGCAATTGGAGATCACTTGCTACGTCCCGTCGTATCTGCCGCAGGGACTCCGATTGAAAAATGTCGAGGTCACGTACGACGAGGTCCAGGCCAATGAAGATCATAGCCACCCGTTGCCGCTTTACTCAATCCAATATGGAAATGGCTGGAACGCGTCATTCACGATCGAGGTGGCGCGGGAAGGCATCGGCGACCGAAACCTGATGGCCGACGAAAAGGACGCCGAAGAAACTGAAATCAAATCGCCTTTCGGGCCCATGTATCTGATTTACCGGCCAAAGGGCAAAGATGGGCGGAAGGCCGAGATCATTGCGAACTGGGTAAGCGACCCAAACATGAACGAGGAAAAAGCCAAAGGTCCCGACTCGCATCCGGTCCTCGGCCGCTTCCATGGGTTTTCTGCAACCGGAATTACGCTCGCCGAGTTCACAAAGATCATTCAGTCGCTGCACCCGTTCGGAGGCAGCAAGGTTCCCGCGCTCCCTGCGACCTCGGCGAGTAATGAGGCGACAACGGAAACATCTCCGCTCAAGATTCATCCGAAAGTTTTTAACCTGATCGATTGCTGGGTCTCCGATTCGGAGAGCCCGGTCGCTACAGAAATCAACCTGAATGCGGTAGAGAAGAATGGAAATCAGTTCAATGAAGACGGCCTGAAACAAGATGGCGACTGGCTGGTTTATTCGCTGCCGGATACCGGCGGATTTATGCGCTATCGCGTGCTCGAGGCCAAAGGCAACCATTACAAAGTCGAGTATCAGGAAAACGGCGGCGGCACGCTTACCACGGCGTCAACGATCGAGTTCGAGATTGACAAAAGGAACATTCGCCGCAATGGCAGCCCGACCGCGATTCGCGCGCTTCGGGTGCTGTCCTACACTCAGAAATAGAACGTCGTCAGCCCCACAACCCGGGTACCGGCATTCCGATTCTTCCGTTTTGATACGGAAGTCCGTGATCACGATCGCGGGCGAGGAGTAGGGGACCATCTAAATCAACCCAATCGGCCTTGCTAGAGAGAAGGCGAGCGGGAGCGATTGAGAGTGAAGTGCAGACCATGCAGCCGATCAATATCTTGAAATCACTTTCGCGAGCGCGCTGATACAGTTGGAGCGCTTCTGTTAAGCCGCCGGTTTTGTCGAGCTTAATGTTAATTGCGTCGTATCGATTCTTGAGATGCGAAAGATCGTCAGTCGTGTGGCAACTTTCGTCCGCGCAAACGGGAATCGGGTGGTCCAGACGGTCGAGCACGTCGTCAGCGTCGGCCTGAAATGGTTGTTCGATCAGGTCGACTCCAAGGTCTTTTAACGCCGCGACTGTGTTTCCATAGTGACGACGCGACCACGACTCATTAGCGTCGATCAGCAGACGCGCGCCTGGCGTCGCTGCGCGCACAGCTTTGACACGCGCTAGATCTTGATCGTCGCCACATAGTTTCAACTTGAGAATCGGCAAGTCGACAGCGGCCGCAGCGGCATCTGCCATTCTCGCGGGCGTGTCGAGACTAATCGTAAAAGACGTCTCCACTTGGTCGACAATCGGAATGTTCGCCAGTTCCCAGGCGTGTTTTCCGGAACGTTTCGCTTCCAAGTCCCACAACGCGCAATCCAGAGCGTTCCGCGCCGCGCCGGCCGGGAGCAGTTCCGCTAGTTTATCGCGATTCAAATCAAGTACGTTCGCAATGGAACTGATCTGCGCCAAAACGGAATCGGCACTTTGATTGTAACGCGCGATCGGCACTCCTTCGCCGCGTCCGGTGTAATGTCCATCACTCACACCGACCGTTATGACAGACGCTTCTGTCCGGCTGCCACGCGAGATCCGGAACGGGTGATTCAGCGGAAAGATTTCTTCTCTGGCTTCGATTTTCAAAGTGGTGAGTGATACACGACCAGGGGGAACATGCCACTCAGTTTCAAATTGAACGGTCACACCGCCGAGGCTGTCTCAGTTTCCACTATGACCAAACTCATTGCGCTAGTGGCGGCGGGCGCATTCGCAGCGGGAACAATGTTCGCGGGTGAACACGGCGATTGCGCGAAGAAGGCTGGGAACGAAGGGAAGATGGCCTGCACGGCATCTCTTGCGAGTCTCAACCTGACCCCAGATCAGAAGACGAAGATGGAAACGGCGATGGCCGAACACCACAAAGCGGGGTGCACGGAAGCAACTGAGGCCAAGTTCATGAAGGATGCCCAAGGCATCCTCACTCCGGAACAGTATGCGAAGTTCAAAGCGGAATGCAGCAAGAAAGAAAAGGCAGGGGCCTAAGCGCGTTGCTTCACGGACGGCGGTCGCCGCCGTTACTATCAGAAATCATGATCGCGCTCGCTTCGGCGGGCGCGATTTGCGTACGCACGCTACTTAGTTTGCGGGCCCTTGTACACGTGCCAGTTGTCTTCAACGGCTTCATATTGCTTGATTTTGCCGGAATGCCTATAGACGCGGGATCAATGACAGGACTCACTTCGGGAACGCCGCCGCATTTGGTGTTGTGGATCTCACGAAGGACGAATTGAAAATAAGCTTTCGTCTTCTCTTCAGTGATGTACGAGATCCAATCTAGCGAGATTCTCTTTTCATGGACTTGGTCGCGTTTAAGGGTGCGGTGGAGTAGTTCCAATGCAGCATCTTCATTCAGCGGGTGAGAGCGTGGATTAGCTGGAGCCGTGATCGGTGAAATCACAATCAATGCGGCAGCTGCTATCGCATTAACCCGAAAAAAGCAGTTCATAGATCTAACGAATTATTTGTTAGCCCTTTGCTCAGTTTCCATCAGTCAACAATTCAAAGATTGGAAGCTGATAAACAAGAGTACAGACTCAGATCATGAAAATCACCAAAAATATTGGCATGCTTTTGCTGGCGATTTACTTAATCGTGGATGGTCTCTTAGGTTTCGGATTGAATCTCGGACCGGCCATCTTTCTGCTCTACTTTCTGGCGATTATCGCTGGAATCTTGATTCTGCTCGGGAAATAATTCGTGAAGAATGTCTAAGGAACGCAGGAAACCAGGAAGTTTGTGTCAGAGGTCTTCCTTTCTTCCTGCTTTCCTTAGCGATTTTGGCCTAAATACGTGTCGAACCATGCGACGGTCTGCTCCAATCGATCGACTTGATGCTTGGGTTCGATGAACATGTGGCCTTCGCCAGGATAGATGATCAGTTTTGTTGGCACGCCGAGTGTTTTTAAAGCGTGCCAGAATTCGTAGGATTGGGACGAAGGGCATTCCGCGTCGCGCTCGCCGACGATCACTAAGGTGGGGGTCTTCACGTTTTTGATGAACCGAATGGGCGAACTTTTCTCATAAACCTCTGGATCGTCGTAAACTGATGCGCCGAAGAAAGGGATCATCCATTGACCGATCAGGTTTTGCCCATAGTAACTTTGCCAGTTTGTGATGCCGGCACCCGCGACAGCGGCGCGGAAACGATCTGTTTGCGTGACCGTCCACATGGTCATAAATCCACCATAGCTCCAGCCCGTGACGCCGAGACGGTTGGGGTCGATGGGATACTTCTTTATCGCCGCATCGATTCCGGCGAGATCATCGCGCAAATCGCCGCCTCCAAAATCCTTCATGTTCGCACGGGTGAAGTCCTCACCCTGGCCGTAACTGCCGCGCGGATTTGGAAGCAGCATGTAATAACCGTGCGTAGAAAGCGCAGCGATGATGGCACGCGCCATTCCAAACGATGCCGGCCACTCTGATGTCGTCACGCTGGATGGCCCGCCGTGGATAAGCACGACCATCGGATATTTTTTGCCCGGCTCGATTTTCGCCGGTGGCACTAGCCAGCCCTGAATGTTAGATCCGTCATTCGTCCACTCGATGCTTTCTGCTTTGCCCCAGTTCGCCTGCAATCCTGCGTTGTTGTTCGTCAACTGACGCCATTCGCCGACTGGCCCGGCAAAAACTTCGGGCGGCGAGTTGTAGGTACTGCGCACCACGGCCGAGAAGTTGCCATCCTTTGACAAAGTGAAGTTAGGAAAATTTCCAAAAGCGTGTATGCCCTCGGGTCCTTTCCAAATTGTCTGCGCTGAATTATTCGTCAGGCTCAATTCGGATATCGCGCTCCCGCCGCCGACGTACTCGACGATCAGAATTCGATCGGGTGCCTGCCAGAAGAATGAATTTACCGAAGCTTTTCGGCTCGACGTACGATTCGTGATATCGCGACCGTCGGCACTCATGGTGAAAAGGTCACCACCGTGAAATCCTTCGTCACTCATTAACCCTTCAATGAACGCGATCGATTTACCATCCGGCGACCAGTGCGGAACGGCGACTTGGAACCAGGGTTTATAAATCGATGTCGCATTACCCTTTGCGGTATCGATTGTGTAAATCTGCGCGATCCACCAATTGTTGTCTCCCGGGCCAGGCGCCGCCGTCCCAACAAACATTTTATCGTCAGGCGACCAATCGTAATCGTAAATGTGAAGATCTGGGGGCGACACCTGACGCACCTGGCCATTCGCGACGTCGAGAACAGCAATGCGCTGATTGTGAATCGCAGTATCAATCACGCCGGTTGTCATTGGCGCGGCCATCAACGGACCGCCGCCTCCCGCGCCTTCGATGTACAGGAAGGCAATCTGTTTACCGTCGTGCGACCAACGCGGTCGCGCGGCGTATCCATCTAGGTTGGTAATTTTCTTTGCACCGGAACCATTTGCGTTCACGGTCCAGAGTTGCCGCTGCTCCCTTTGCTTGGCGCTCGAGAAAAACGCCAGCGTCTTGGAGTCTGGGGCCCAGGCCGGATCAAAATCAGCCCTCACACCGGTCACCGAAAGATTAACGAGTTTTGCCGGCGAGTTTCCGAACATTTCGCGGATATATGTCTGTTTCGACGTTGACGCGGCGGTCGATTGCACCCATGCGAGATGTGTTCCGTCGGGAGAAAGAGCGAGGTCGCCGTACAAAACCGTCTTTCCCAGCTGTTCGTTCAATTGCTGCATGTTTTGAGCTGCTAATGTCATTGGCAGGAAAAGCGCGACGAGAAAATGCTTCATCTTGTGATCCTGACAAACGCATGATGCAGCGACAAGAAAACAGCGTGCGCAGCGCGAGCGCGCTAGTGCGGTAGTGTGCGCTGTCCTCAGCGCATTCGAGTTCTTGTACAGACCTGGTCAGCGAATGTAACGATTGGCGGCAAGCGGTGAATCCGGTACGATCTGCAAATGGCCCGCGTCCGAATCCGTGTGGCAACGTTAATCGATTGTTCTGTGCTGGCTGAGTTGCGTTATCAATTTCGCGCTGAAACCGGATCGGCAACGGAAACCAAATCGCGGTTTGTTCGCAGATGTGCATCCTGGATGAAGAAACGATTGCGTTCCGGTTCGCGCCGATGGCGCTGCTGGGTTCTCGACGACGGCAAACGGTTGCTTGGGCATATTTGCGTACAGGTGTTTGAGAAACTCCCTAATCCTGTAAAGGACGAGCCCGAGCTTCATGCTTACGTAACGAACTTTTATGTTATCCCGGAAATCCGTAGTCACGGATTTGGAAAAAAGTTGCTTGATAAATCGCTGTCATGGTGTCGCGCTCAGGGAATCGACGCAATTATTCTCTGGGCGACTCCTGGAAGCAGATCCCTTTATCGTCGATGCGGCTTGGCTGAATCTGCGGATATTCTCGAATTGCGACACGCTGCACATCTGCCGCGCTCGCGTCAGTAGGCAAAGAGCTTAGCCAATTTGAATCATGTTGATTACGCTGGATGATCTGCGCCGTTTTGCTATCGCCCGTAGTCTTTTCAAGCCCACGACACTGAAGCGTGCTCTCGACCGACTCGGTTTCGTTCAGGCTGATCCGATTCGTGCGCCAGCTCGTGCTCAGGATTTGATACTGCGTCATCGCGTTAAGGATTACCATACGGGCGATCTTGAACGCCTGTATCCAAAGCTCGCCATCGAAGAGGATTTCTTTGTCGTGTACGGTTTTCTCACGAGACGCATACACGCGCTGATGCATCCGCGTGCCAACGCCGGTGTGCCTGCCGAAGGTTCAGGCACTTGGCCCACCGCGCGCGAAAAGCGGGCTCGACTTTTGCTGGAGTTTGTTCAAGAACGAGGCGCAGTGCATCCTCGCGAAGTAGATAGTTATTTCGCGCACGGCACGGTCAAAAATTATTGGGGCGGTTCGTCAAACGCGACGACGCATTTGCTGGCAGCGATGCATTACCGCGGCATGGTGCGGGTGGCACGGCGGGAGCGTGGAGTACGCATTTACGCTGTGCATCAGCACGGATCTGAGCCGGTTGACCCAGCCGAACGCCTTGCGCGCATTGATGCGCTTGTCGACGTGGCAGTGCGACTCTACGCGCCATTACCTGGTCCTTGCCTGTCTGATCTTGTGCGTCGGCTGCGTTTTGCTGTTCCGCAATGGCGAAGCGAATTGAGCAATGCATTGAAGCGGGCCAAACAGAGGCTCTCGCATGCACGCATTGATTGTGTCGATTGGTATTGGCCGGTCGAGGAGGATGTGACGGGTTTTGAGCCGACTGGGAGTGTGCGTTTTCTGACTCCTTTCGATCCAGTTGTGTGGGACCGCAACCGTTTCGAACTGTTGTGGGGCTGGCAATACCGTTTCGAGGCTTATACGCCGCCGCCTAAACGCAAGCTTGGCTATTACGCTATGCCGTTACTTTGGCGTGACCGCGTCCTTGGTTGGGCCAATCTCTGTGTAGAGAAGGGGAGACTTAAGTCTGAGTTTGGTTATGTCGAATCGAGCGCCCCGCGTGATCGCTCCTTCAAGCGTGAGCTCGCGGCAGAGCTGGATCGCATGAGATTTTTCCTGTCAATCGGACGCTGAACCGAAATCTAAGTCCGGAGGGCGTTGGTGAAGCGGACCACTTCGTCTGCGAGTGTCTCGATGCGCCCAACGACTTTTTTGTCCGTGATGTTGTCGCCATCGAAAGCGTCGCTGGTGGCGAACACAAATCGGGGAATAATCACGCAACGAAAGTCCAGCATCAGACTGTTTGCGTATGCCATGACCGACATATAACTGCCCATCCCGCCCGCAGCGCAAAGAAAGCCGACGATCTTGTCTTGCCAGGCGCTACCAGTGAGTTCGATCATGTTCTTGGTTGCCGCGGCAACATCGTAATTATAAACAGGCGCAGCGATGATTATCCCATCGGCGGCTTCAATGGTGGCACTGAGTTTCTTCGAACTTGGAATACCGTAGCATTGATCCGCATCGCAGAGCGGCAGCGCCATCTCGCGGATATCGATCCAATCGCAATCGATCTTCTGCTTTTGCAAGTGCGCAAACGCTGTTTGGCCCATTCGGCGGCTATTGCTGTCCGGGTTGCCGCTGGTACTGATCACAAGATGCTTCGCCATCACACAATCGTAAAAGCAAACTCGGAACGCTCAACATCGAACGCCAACATCGAAGTCACAAACACCTGAAGAAGCCGGAAAGCCGAATCCAATTCTTTGTTCTTCCTGCTTTCCTTAGCGATTCGGTGTTCGCTCGTAAGGAATGATCTTGTCCCACTCGTCGGCGGAAGAGCGGGCGACAAACGCAACGACCGGCTCGGTGTCGCTCATGTTGAATACCTCATGCGGCACGCCCGGCTTGATATAGATGAAATCGCCACCCTCATTTTCGATTACTTGTTTGAGCCCTTCACCGAATTCGTGGCGCACCCTTCCTTCGATGATGTAAAGAATTACTTCAAAGTCGACATGAATGTGCGCATAGGCAACGCCTCCTGGCGGAATCGTGGCAATGTTAGCCGATAGATTTGCGGTGCCCACGTTCTTGCGTGACATGCCTTGTTTGTAATGAATGCCGTTCCAATCACGTCGCTTGCCGCCGCCGCGGATCGTGAGGATACCGCCGTGATCTTCTACGGCACTAGTGTCGATTTTGTCCCTGACAGTTGTCATTTGTTCATACGAAAGAAATCGTCGAGCGCGCGATTGTAAATCATCCAGCCTCTTGGCGTTGGGTGTTCACGACGAGTAATTAGAAACCCGGGATCTGCATCATGTTGTTCAAACTCAACCACGGGGAAGTGATATCGCTCGGCGAGTCCTCTCATTCGTTCGTAATAGACTTCGCGCGCTGATCGCGAAACACCCGCGGCAGCATGAGCATCGATCGGCATGCTTAGAATCAGTGGGTCAGCTTTAAGCTCAGCGAGAGTGCGAAGCAAAAGTTCCAGGTCAGTCCATTCACCTGCGCCAGCGATTCGCGACCGAAACGCCGCGTCCCTGGCCGGCCCGATTGCGTCGAGTGGCTTGAGCTTTGGATCCTGCGCCCTGCGTGCGTGCAGCGTGTGAGAATGGTCCGGCCGCAGCCAATCCGGGGCCGGCCTTCCTCCAGCCAAGATGTAAACGAGCGCTTCGAAGTGATCTTGCAAATCGAGCATAGCATTCTTCAATTTTCCTAGCGGCCAAAGTGCCATAAGAATGATGCGATCCGATGTTCGACCTGAAGCAAAGCATCTGGCAGCAAGCTCAACCAGACTATCCTCTGCTAATGTGTCTGGGAACTGCAGCATTCGCTTTGCGATCGCAGCCTTGAGATCAAAATCGATCGCATTGCCGAAAAGAATGTTGCTGGCTGCAATTACCGAGAAGTTTCCCGCATAGTAATCCGGCCTGACGTCCGGTCTTAAAAACGAGCTCGCCGAGAGTGAGATTGCAACCTTGCGACCACGCAAATCCGCGCCGAGTGCCCCTAGCTTCTGCAAAATGATCAACGACGTTGCGCCCGCTTTGCCCACAGGGCATACCTGAAACCCAGTCGGTGCGCCGGCAAAGAAGTCAGATGCCCTGTTTGGGATCGGGTCTATCAATTCTGAGCTGCCATAAAGCAGCAAGATGTCCGGTCTGCGCGCCGCAGCGCGCTCGAAAGCAAGTCCCTGATTTTTAATAAAGAAATCCTTTGGAGCAATCCAATGGACTTCTTTTCGCTCCAGCTGGATCGCGAGCATTCTGCCGCTCCACAGGATCGCGATTACAATCGCACAGGCAGTCAGGGCAGTTGTCAGATGCAGTGTGCTCGAGCGCGCGGTGGCAGGGTTAACCATGAGTATTTAAGAATATGGTCTTTAACGCTGGTATTTCTAGGCTCAACTGGGATTGCCGGGACAACCATGTCGGGAAGCGTCTGCTTGTTGCGCAGATGAACAGAGATTTTTCGCGAAAGCGCCGAATCTCTAAAATTCCGAGCGCTTGTTTTTCCGCTCGGCCCAGCTCAGCAGCCGGCTTTAGTTTTTTATTTCAAAACGGCGAGCCGCAGACCAAGGCCCAGAACCAGCGCCATTATTCGCACGGACGCGCCACCACATCCTTAGTGTTGGCAGTGTGCTGGTGCTAAATTGAGAAACGGTTGTTGTTTGATCCACAATCAGCGGCGACGAAAAAGTGTCTTGATCGTCGATCTGGATCGTGTAGCTGGTCGCCGCCGAGACGTCGCTCCAATCGAAGGTGACGTTTGTCCCAGGCGCGAACCGGGCGTCAGCTGCTGGACTAATGAGCGAGGGTGCAGGAAGACCAGGCGTCGGTGAAGCCGGAGGTGTGGGTGAGGCTGGAGGTGGTGTTGGTGAGGCTGGAGGTGTAGGGGAGGGCGGAGCACCAACAGTAACAGTGAGGTTGGCCGAGGTCGTCGTGTCGAAGAATGCGGTGATGGTGACCAACGTATTGTTTCCAACTGCGAACGTCGTCACTGTGAAGCTGGCTGAGATCTGTCCAGCCGGAACGTTGACGATGCCAGGCACACGAGCCGCGTTCGCATTGCTTGTAGCAAGGGTCACAGAGATTCCGCCCGCAGGCGCTGGGGCACTTAAGAACACCGTGCCAGTGGCGTTTGTTCCGCCGCTTACACTCGCCGGAGTTATCGTCATCGATTGAAGCAACGGCGGTGCGTTCGGATCGGCGCTCACGTTAACGAAAATGGATTTTGTGACGCCGCCTGCGCTTGCAAAGATGTTTCCCCCTGTAGGCAGTCCGGTGACAGGACTCGTTCCTATGGTAAAGCTGGTTGCGCTATTTCCTTCTGGGATCGTGACACTTGCCGGCACGTGGATGATCGAGGGATTATCGGTCGTTAGGCTCACACCTCCACCGCCGGCCAGAGCTGGAATCACGAGCGCAACACTCGCCCGACCGGAATTGCCTCCGATCAGATCCTGACTGGCGGGGCCGATCGCAAGCAAAGTGGCTGGGCCGGGAGCGGGATCGATCTCCAGAATTCGCGCCTGTAATCCGCCGGATGTTCCGTAACTACCTTGAATGAATACCCAGCGTGGGAACGGAGTCTCCGGCGCGGGCGATGTCGTAAAAGTGGCGCTGATGCTGCCGGCGGGAATCGTGACGCTTTGAGGAACGATCACCTGACCTTCCATGCTGCCTTGCAAT
>DATFXP010000025.1:0-3746 GCA_035315785.1 Candidatus Udaeobacter sp.
AAAGAAGGTGGCCTGAGGAATTTGGTCGCTCGGTTGAACGTCAGTTGCCTCGTCAGCCGAGTCACGCTTTTGTCCACCGCTTTGTCCACCTGCGAAGATTTTTGAGAAAGTTTCGGAGAGCGTGAGATAGACGCGCAACTGAGCTTTTACGACTGGAAGAATACTTATGAGCGGTTGCGATTGCGTGGGAGAATTTCGCCCGGACTCATTGCGAACGAGACGCTCTACCAACTGAGCTATACCCCCGCTTAACTGCGAAACGGAGGAATAAATGTGACAACAACGCCCTTGTCCACCTTCTTTGCACAGGGGAATACAAGACAGAACCACACCGGTAAGTCTAGCAGGGCGATCGCAGCGGCAAACTATGTCACAATCCTGACTACGGTCTGCGAAGTCCAAAGTTCCAAAAAAAGCGAAGAATCTCGCGTCAACCAAAACACGAGTCGTGCGAAAGAAGGATTGCGGCGGGCGCGTTCGTGCTTAAGGTGCGGCTCTCCAATTTTCGATATGCTCTGCATTATTTTCGCTCAGGCTCAAACGGCATCGCCTGGACCCATGCCCGGCGGTGGTATTGGCTCGTTTTTCGTTCCGCTTATTTTCATTTTCATCATCATGTATTTTGTGATGATTCGGCCGCAGAAGAAGCGGCAGGAACAGCAGCAGAAGTTAATTGGAAGTTTGAAAACCGGTGACCGCGTGGTCACCAACGCCGGCATTCACGGTCTCATTTCGAACGTAAAAGAGACCACCGTGCTCGTGAAAGTGGCCGACAACGTAAAAATCGAGATCGACAAATCGGCGATTACCAATGTGCTGAAAGAGGCGTAAGATAAGACGTTGCGTTTCCAAGACCCAACAAGCAACGCTGATAAGCAAATCGAGGATCGAAAACCCAGGATCTAGAATTCCATGACCCCAGTGCTCACTTTTTTTATCGGCCTCGCCATACTGGTGTTGTTCGGCTGGTACTTCGCGACCGAAGGCGACCGGTTACGCCGCATTTTAGGCACTGTCCTGACAATCGTGGTTACGGCGTTTTGTCTTTGGTCGACGTATCCGCCCTTCGACGTAAAGGGACCAGATGGGACAGTGATTCGCCGAGGGAAGATCCATCTCGGCCTCGACCTTCAAGGCGGCACTTCGTTTTTGATTCGGCTGGAGCCACCGGCAAGCGCTGATGGTGGAAAAAGACCGATCACAAAAGCGATGGTGGATCAAGCCATCGAGGCCATCCGTAAGCGTGTCGACCAATTTGGCGTAAGCGAGCCGATTATCACGCCACAAGGCAATGATCGTATCCTGGTCCAAATCCCTGGGCTCGACGCTGCCAATATTCAAGAGGCGCGCGAGCAACTATCACGCGTAGCCAAGTTAGAATTCCGTCTCGTCTATCCGGACAACGGTCAACGCTTGAAAGCGATTGATGAAGGAAAGGAAGTGATTCCGCCAGAGTACCGGATTGAAACATATAAACAGCAAGTTGAGGGCGGAAAGCCGATCGAAGAACGGTTGCTGGTCAGAAAGAAGGCAGATCTCGGCGGCAACCATGTTTCGCAAGCGGCTGCAGGGTACGGCCAGGAAGGATGGGAAGTCACACTCAGGTTCGATACGGAAGGTGCGAAAACATTCGGTCAAATCACCGAAGCAAATGTGAACCATCGCTTCGCGATTGTCCTCGATGGCGTAATTCAATCCGCCCCCGTCATTAGGACGGCCATTTATGGTGGTAACGCGGTCATTTCAGGCGGACGCATGGATGAGCCGGAAGCCCGGAATCTCGCCAGCGTGTTGGAGAATCCGCTGCAAACGCCAGTGAAGATTGAAGAGGAACGCCAGGTCTCAGCCAGCCTCGGCAGTGACTCGATCAAGAGCGGCATCTATTCAGGAATCGCGGGCTTTATTTTGGTGGTCGTGTTCATGATCATTTATTACCGGTTGGTCGGTCTCATTGCGGACATCGCCTTGCTGATCAATTGCATCATGGTGGTTGGCGTGCTGGGCATGTTTAACAGCGTCCTGACACTTCCCGGCATTGCGGGGCTGATTCTCAGTTTGGGTATCGCTGTGGACGCGAATGTTCTTATCTACGAACGGCTTCGGGATGAAATTAAACAGGGGAAATCGCTTCGCGTGGCCATCGATACCTCTTACCGAAAAGCGTTCAGCGCGATTTTCGACGCACACGTCACGCAATTTCTTACAGCGGCGATTCTTTTCTGGCTCGCGAGCGGACCAGTCAAAGGTTTCGCGCTCACGCTGACCATTGGCATTGTAGCGTCAATGTTTTCGTCGCTACTAGTCACGTACACCTGTTTTTCGTGGGCGTTCGCGCTCGGCTGGCTCAAGCGCGTGTCGATGCTTCATCTCATCCGCTCAAAGGGGTTCGATTTCCTTGGAAACGCGCCCAAGTTCATATCGATTTCGGCCGTGGCCGTGGTGCTGTGCCTTGCTGTTTTACTCATGAAGGGTGAGCGCAATCTGGGTGCCGATTTTAGAGGGGGCGATTTGCTCGTTATCTCTGCGGCGCACAAGCTAACACCCGATGAAGTACGCAACGCGCTGGCCCATACGGGCTTTCAAAACAGCAGTATTCAATCGGAAAAGGTGGCCAATCGCGATCTCATAAGCATTCGAGCTGATTCAGGCGCCGCCGATAAAATCAAAGCGCGGCTCAGCGAAGCCTTGCCGACCGCAGGCCTGAAGTTCGAACAGACGGACCACGTCGGTGCGCTGGTCGGAAAAGAACTGGCGACAAAAAGCGCGCTTGCTCTCGCGCTGGGGCTGCTCGGAATTTTCGTGTACGTGAGTTTCCGCTTTGCCACCTCGTTTGCCATCGGATCGCTGGTGGCTTTGGCCCACGACCTTATTATTACGATCGGCATTTTCGCCCTAAGTGGGCGTGAGCTTTCCTTGATTATGGTGGCTGCGATCCTAACGATCGCCGGCTATTCCATTAACGACAAGATTGTCGTTTTCGACCGCATTCGCAGTGGCTTGCGCGACCGATTGTCTGGATCGGTGGCAGAAGTGATGAATACGTCGATCAATGAAACGCTGTCGCGAACGATCCTCACCGGAGGAACCGTTTTGCTGACGGTCCTCGCGCTATATTTCTTTGGTGGCCCAGTCCTAAACGACTTTGCCTTCTCCTTTCTTATCGGCATCATCGTCGGAACCTATTCGTCCATCTTCATCGCCTCGCCCATCGTCCTATGGTGGACGCGCGCAAGAGGCCGAGATACAAGTGCGCTTCGTCGCGAAATGATTCAGCAAACGAGCACTGCGGGCCGGCTGGCGCCCCGATCATAATTGCCTGATAGCAAGCGTCCCGCTTTTTCGCGAAAAGTTCCGACTCGCTGCGGTCAGAGAATGTTGGAGAGAATCTTCTCCATCTCGACGCTGGTAAAAGCACGCCGCGTCTGTGTGCGGATATTGCCCAGCATGTCCGCGGACAGCAAGATGCTGGCAGCGGTTTCGTGATCTGGTGCCTCGAACATACACACCTGGTCGTAGTGACCTAGTGTCCAGCACATCTGCTTGATGCTGTTCCCATCGACTGCACCTTCGAGGCCCATTCAGCTACTCGATGAGTCGTCTCGTTCAGCGCTCCCAGCGCTTGGAGAATTATGATGAAAGATGGAGGCGAGGGGAGTTGAACCCCTGTCCTCGTCGCTATCCGCGCAAACATCTACACGTTTATCCGGCGAAAAGTTCTGAGGAGCCAAGCCATGCGCCGGCGCATT
>DATFXP010000026.1:0-7759 GCA_035315785.1 Candidatus Udaeobacter sp.
GCCCACGCCAGAGCCAGCAAGAATCCGCCGCCCACTAACACGCCAATCAACGCGCTCAGTGGAGATGGAATCATCTCAGAGGGATCACTGACTAAATAGCGGGCCACAACCGAAAACAACAGTCCAGCCACGATGCCGGGCAGGCTAATTACGTCCGGCACGATCCTGACATCCAGGTCTATAAACGAGATCACGATCAACGCTGCCACAAAGATAAAACTGACCAGAAACCCCAGACTAAAGCCAAATTGATAGTATAGCGCCGCCGCCAAGCATGCCATCAACAACTCCACAAAAAGATACCGCGGTGAAATTCTCGCGCCGCATGAACGACACCGACCCCGAAGCACAAGATAGCTTATCAAAGGAATATTATCGTAGAACCGGATTGCGGTTTTACAGGCCGGACAGCGTGAAGGAGGATCAACGATCGAATCGCCCTTCGGAATTCGGACGATACATACGTTCAAAAAGCTGCCGACAATAGCGCCGAAAACAAAAACAACAACAATCAGCATCGTGGTTACACGTGGGAAATCGGAGTGTCTTTCAGAGTCAAACTAGAACAAACGGAGTAGCCAGATTGGTAGCAAGTGATAGTAAGCACAATATCTTATTATAGCAATTTCGGATAGCGACTAGCGAGAAGAAAAATCATGCTTTGAGGATCGTGACTGTAAATCGTGACTGTAAGAAGTTCTAAGGCTAGAGCTGTGACAAACCGCGCAAGCCCTCGCACTCTTTTTATTCGCCTGTTAGCCGACAAGGGGTCACACGGTGATCCTTGAGGAATTGGACCGGGATACGAACCTCATCGTGGGATGGGGTTTCATGCGCTACCACTGGACGATATTTCGCACATGGCCGTGACTGCGGATGTGGGCAAACAGGGACTTAACCCCAATCCATTGAACGCGAAATGAACAGCAACGATTTCGAGAGCAAGCGTTACAATCCACGCGAGTTACAACCAGTCTCTTAGCCGCCAGGAATAACCCACTTTGTTCATGAACTTTCGGGTATACCGCCACACCTTGTACTTCTCATAGATTGACAAGTCCGACTTCCAGACCTTGGGTCTGGCTTTCCCGATAAAACCGCGAGGAAGTCTTGCTGCCGGCCCTGAGCGTGCCGACACCTCGCCATACACCGGAATTGGGGTGCCACCGGTTTCCATCACGTCGGCTTTGTTACTGTCGATCGCGACGGTTATCGCGTCGCCGCTCCAGGCAATGCCGAGGAATTCGGCCAAGCCATTTAGCGTTTTGACTGGAGAATTCCACAGGTCTTCATAGCGGATCTCGCAGAATTCCCGGGGCGATAGGTTTTTGGCCGCGCTCTTGACCGCTTCGACATGCTGCACCCACATCGCCGCGGCGACTTTCGCGCTGCTTGGCGCCCAAGTCGCCCCCCAACCGCGCGAAGCCGCCATGAGCGAGGCGACTACGTCCCGACAATCGCGTATCAGATGAATGAACCGGCTTTCAGGCAGCAGCCCCTTGATCTCGGTGATATACAAAGCATGCGACGGGGTCTTCTCCAAAAACAATTCGTCCGGCTTCAAATCTTCGATGATGGGTTTAAGTAAAGCGGCCAGATAGTTTTTCAAAATGGCCAGAAATTCTTCCTCGCGGAAATAGGCCGGCGGACCAGCCGCGTGTCCTACTCCACCGTTGAAATGACGCGTTTTCTGATCATTCCATGAACGGAGCTGCGGCCCGACATATAAACTGAAAAAGTGCGATTCTTCGCCAGAACGAACCTTTGGATGGCTTGCCAAAAGTTTCTGAAGCCAGGTCGTGCCGCTCCGCGGGCAGCCGACAAGAAAAACCATATTTTTGCCCGTGTACGCCATCGCTAATTGATTCAAGCCGAATGCGCCATCGATGCACACTACCGCGCCGGCTTTTCAGCCGGCGCATAAAGGAATCCGGGGTATCTTTCCTGTATTCCACCGGTTTTTTGCGCGAGAGCAAAAATAGTGTCGCCGCGTTCCTTGCCTTCTAAGAAACCGAGACTCAGAAGGCTCCCAATTCTGAGCATAGCTTTCATCTGAAGCGTCAATAGATGTCCGAATTGTTGATCCTGAAAGACATCGGCTGTTTTCAACTCGCTGCTGGTAAAGCCGCAAAGCTTGAGCAGCTCTCTTACCTCCCATGGGACATATTCACGATTGTGACGGTCGGTACTAGGGCGGCGTTGATAAACTGGATAGATGTTTGGATTGCCGCCGCGTAGAATCCTAATGACGGATCGAACCGAGGCACAATTAGGCGTTGACAACAAAAGATACCCTCCCGGCTTAGTAATCCGATTTATCTCGGACATTGTCTGTAGAGGATCTCGGCTAAGATGCTCCAGAACTTCGGTAAAAATCACGATGTCAAAATGACCATCCGCATACGGAAACGGCCCTTCGATGTCGAAGCGGTCAACGTGGAACGGATATCGCGCTCCATGTCGGGCATTTTGCAAGAAGCTATCTTCGCTTGCAGGTTTTCGCTCCTGAAACGGCTCGGTCAATGTGATATCGGTCGCGCCAAGGGTATCTCGAAGGGCCGGCACGAGACTGCCGTAGGAACCTAGGTCGACAATGCGCATGCCGGGTCGCATAATGGGTTGGAGCAATCCGACGGTCTCGGCAAAACGGCTCATGTGTACTTTCAGATAATCGTTCACGTAGGACGCTGAACCATAGTCCGGTGCGAGGAGTGTGCTTTCCACCGTTCGTCGCAGTTCAGAGGAGTTCATGAACGTAGTATCAACAGCGCCAAAACGGCTTGGACCACGAACCTCTAGTCTCGTTGCTTGAAACAGGCGGCCTTGCTGAATTTAAGATCTGGATCGATTGTGCTATATCAAGTAACATTCCGACACCTGGTTCGATCAAGGAATTGAAAAAGCTCGTCATAGACCACGCGTTTGGTTAGATGCGTCCCGGCGAAAGCAAGCGCCGAGCGGGACAAGGTTTGTCGTAATTCACTATCGGTCATGAGCCGGATAATGGCGTCGGCAAAGTTCTCATCGTCTTCCGCTATGAAGGCGCTTTGCCCGGCCTCCCGAGGCAGGCCCTCGATCCCTTTGGGAGTTGTGACGAGCGGCTTGCCACGACTCAGTGCTTCAATCGTTTTGATTTTCAATCCAGTACCGATCCAGGCCGGGTTAATCACTACGGCAGCCGCGGCGTATTCTTCATCGAGATTTTCCTTGTGGCCGAGAAACTTCACGTTGTCGAATCGCTGGCCGGCAAATCCTCGATAGACGTAACCGCAGACATGCAGGATTGCGCCCGGAACCCGTCGGCGAACCTCCGGCCATGCGCGATGAAGAAAGCGGCGCAGTCCATCGATGTTGGCACCGTTGTAGCCGCCGACGTAAAGCAGGCGACCGTCCTCAGGACGCGAAAATATGCTGGTGGAAAAATATCCCGACGAACCGACAGTCAGCACCCGCGCTTGCGGGCACATTTCTCTTATGAGATCCGCTTCGGAGGCTTGAATAGCAATCACCGCATCAAACCGATCAAAAATTCGGCGCTCCTCGTCCCGAGTAATTTTCAGTGGAAACACCATACCACGAGAGGCGAACTCCTCGACTCGCTTGTGCTGAATGTCGTGGGTGTCGAGAAGCCGGATGGTTCCGTTCTTCAGGTTGTCGATGGACCGGTGCAGCCAGATGTATTCGACAATGACGGCGTCCCACTGCAAACTCGCCTGTAGCTTTGCAACAAACTCGCTCAGTCCATTGGGGTAGCGCTGCCAATAATCGATCATGAGCGGCCAAACGGAACGACCGAGCAGGCGGGCGGCAATGGTTTCCATCGGCGGGAGGCCGTAGAGATTGCCGGCGCGATCGAGGCGCCTGACTGCGCGGCGCACCCCGTTTCGAACCCGGGTTCTCAGGCCCGTGCCGCTGTAGACGTGCAAGGCATCGACATGCGAACGGCACATTTTTTTGAGCCTGCGCTCCAACAGCCCACACAGCACCAGGTGCACGTGCCAGCCATTCTCTCTCAATACGCTGATTAACTCGGCGATGCGCTGATTGTCGCCCGATCGGGTCGGATACGGAACCGTGTCGCAGACGATCGCGATTTGGCGCGTGGATTGAGGCGGGGTAAGTTGGGAAGAGGCGGTCATAGCGGTTCAGAATTTGGTGTAGATTTTCGCGCTCCCCGGCGGAAGCATGGAAAGTACCGAGACGTTCGATTTCTTGGACGAAGCACGATTTGAAATCCCGGAAAATCGTGTCGAGGTTCAGCGCTTGTGCTATTATTCACTGGCAAGAATTAAGCCGCGGTGATCCACTCGCAGGGCATCGCGAAGACCCCTGCGCCATCGATCATCTCGCTTTCCACATGGATGCCGATGGAAGTGGCCATCTGATGAATCGGCAATTCGTCGTATTGGGAAGACAGCACGGCAGCACGTATCCAGTAGTCGCCGCCGAGCAGGCAGAGGTCTGGGTAGCGCAAAATAATTTTTCCGTCTCCGAGGATCTCACCGCATTCGACGCCGTGCCGTTCCGTGTTCATGCCGTGGCAGAACAATCCATCGCTCCGAAAGATTTGCACGCGAAAAACGGGGTTCACAATCGAACGATGAGCTTTGAAACCGATTATCACCCGCAGCTCGTCGTGGCTGCGAAAATAACTCTTCGGCGGGCCGTCGCCGCCGCGGAGCTCCATTTGGGTGATCTCAATCGCGGGTTCGCCGGTCGCCGAGCCGAATTCTTCCCGCAGCAAAATCCTGGTGTTTAGCAGGTTCATGTAGCTCGCGATGACTTCGGCGGGCCGACCGTCCGCGCGCACGATGCCATGATCGAGCAGCAACATTCGCTGCGCGATTTTTTCGATTTCCTGCAGGTTATGAGTCACGACGATGATGGTTTTTCCCGCCTGGATAAAAGCGTTGATTTGATCCAGGCAGCGTTTTCGGAACGCGGCGTCTCCCACGGCCATCGATTCGTCGATGATCAGAATATCCGGGTCGATGCTCACCGCTACCGCGAAACCCAGACGCACATACATCCCTGAAGAGTATTGCTTCACCGGAGTATCTATAAATTCTTCGAGTCCGGAAAAATCCACGATGGAGTCAAATTTTTTGGCAATCTCATATTTGCCGAGCCCCAGGATCGCGCCGCTCAGATGAATATTTTCCCGGCCGGTGAGCATCGGATGAAAGCCAGCACCCAACTCCAGCAAAGCGCCGATGCGACCAAAGATTCGAAGTGATCCCTGATCGGGCAGGGTGACGCCGTTAATCAGTTTTAACAGTGTGCTCTTGCCGGCTCCGTTCGGGCCGATCAGGCCGACGCACTCGCCACGTTTGACTTCAAACGAAGCATCGTTGATGGCCCAAAATTCATCCCGGCGTAAACAGCTCAGATGCCGCGTCATCCCCAGCATGTCGCAGGCGACATCCCTCACACCGTAAAGCATCGTGCGTCTCAACGAACGGCAGAATTTTTTGCTCACTCCGTCTATGCAAATGATGGTATCAGCGGACATGGCAAGCAACCGGGTTAGGCGTATCCGAGCACGCGCAGGATGGTGATACGGAAGGCGCGCCAGCCGCCAAAGAACAATCCCATGGAAAAAATGCAGGCCGCGGCAAACATCTCGGGCTGGGTTAAAAAACCCCCCGCGACGAGATCCTGGCTGGCACCCAGAAGCGGGCTCAGCGGATTTAAGAGGTTGATCAAATAAAATGGCCAGCGGACCGGCGGCGGATAAAGCACCGGCGTGAGAAACATGCCGATGGTCAGAGCTATTCCAAGTGCATTGGCCGTGTCGCGAATCACTAGGTTGGCAATCGACAGCACAAATCCCAGGCCGAGCGCCAAGAGCACGATGGGCACCAGCAGCAAAGGCATGAACATGCTTTGCCAGGACGGCACGACACCGCACCAGATGAACACGGCGACAACCGGAATCAGCCGCACGACGAAATCGAAGGCGGGCTGGCCCAACGCCCCGATCACCAAAGCTTCGCGCGGAAAATTTATCTTCGTCACTAGCGACCCCGAACTCGTCAAGCTGTTGGCGCAGTTCGTGAGGCATCCGGCGAAGAGCTGCCACATGCTGATTCCCCAGAGCGAATAGGCGATGTAGGGAATCTTAGTTCCGCCGATCGGAAGGACTTGCGACGAGTGAAGGAACGCAAAAACTGCCACCGTGGCGATTTGCGGCACGACCGCCCAGATGTAGCCGAGAATTGACTGGCGATAGCGCACGGAAATGTCACGTAGCATGAGCAGCCAAATCAGGCGGCTGCTCTCGGTTAGCTCCCGAAACATGATTTGCCAGCCGCCGACTCCGTCGCGCTGTACTCCTCGTGGCGTGTAGACCACGTCCATAGGGCGTCGGCGCGGCTCGATCTCGGGAGCGATCGCCGCCCGGCGCAACTGAGCGATCTCGTCCATGCTAAATCACCGCCGGATTGTCGAAAACAGAGAACATTATACTTCGCAGGCGCTGCCATTGCCATTTTTTTGTCGGAGCGGCAACTGCCGCCGCGCGGAGCCGCGCTTTACCTTGTCAACTACCGATGGCTCTTATTTTGGCGCAACAAACGAAAGCTTCATGGGGTATACTGCGGATAGCAGATGAAAATTCTCGTTCTCAGCAAACGCCAATACATGGGCAAGGATCTCATTGACGATCGCTTCGGCAGGTTCCGCGAGCTGCCCTTGGAACTCGCACGACTGGGTCATGAAGTCCAGGGTCTTTCTCTGAGCTACTGCCCCCGCTCCACCGGCGCCACCCTGGATTTGGAGCCGTCGCGAGACGGCCAGGTCCTTTGGCATTCCCTAAACCTTGTTGACGGCTTTTTTCCAGCGCTCCGCCGTTACTTTAAGCGGGTGCGACACCTGCTCGAAGACTTTCGCCCAGACATTATCTGGGCCTGTTCGGACGCCTATCACGCCATCTTGGGCTACCGATTGACGCAGCAATGTGAAGCGAAGTCCGTCATCGACCTGTACGATAACTTCGAGGCTTTTCGCGCCACAAAGGTGCCGACTGTTTTAGGGCTCTTTAAGCATGCCGTAAGAGGCGCGGATGGAGTCACCTGCTTCAGTCGGCGATTGGCCGAGCGAATCGTGCGGGATTACCCGCGCACAAAACCAACTGTCGTCATAGAGAGCGGGGTTAATACCGAGTCGTTTTCTCCACTAGATCGGACATTGTCTCGACGACAGCTCGGCCTGCCCGAACACGCCACGATCATTGGTACTGCCGGCGCCCTGTACCGTCATCGGGGCATCGATGTCTTGTTTCGTGGACTCGAGATCCTTAACGTCGAAGATGGCGATATTCACTTGGCGTTGGCGGGCCCACGCGAACGTTGGAGCTTGATTCCGAAAAGTCCAAACATCCATGACCTGGGCATCCTATCTTGGGACCGCGTCCCATTGTTGATCAACGCCTTGGATGTTGCCGTGAGTTGTTACCGCGATTCAGAGATCGGCCGCTACAGCTTCCCCCAGAAAGCCTACGAAATTATTGCGTGTCAAACGCCTATTGTTGCGACCGCCGTCGGGACAATGATCGATCTACTTTCATCGTGTCCTGAATGTTTGTTTGAACCCGACAATCCACAGAGCTTTGCTCGCGCCGTTCGCTCGCAGTTAGCGAGGCCCGCCTCCATCGATCTCAAGGCCCCGAGCTGGGCTGATTCGGCCAGACAACTAGAGAAATTTTTTCTGGATCTGCTGCGAGCGCAAAAATGAGCGTTGGAAGGATCAAGATTCTCCT
>DATFXP010000027.1:0-5583 GCA_035315785.1 Candidatus Udaeobacter sp.
TTCAGCGGTGATTTTGGTGCAGACCTGCACCGCGTCGCCGGCAACAGCTCTCTCTTCGAGCCGCCGCCGGTTGCGATGCATTCTGGCAAAAGCCTCGATGCGTGCATCGATACATTTCGATTCAATCTTCTCGCACCGTTACGGATTGCTGGGTATCGGCATGTTGCCAGCGGCACTGGAGAGAACGAAGTCCGCTTTGTTGCGGACAATGGAGAATTGACGGTGGCTATCGATGCACAAACTCATTTCTTTAAAACAGTGTCATTCGAAGTAAGGCCACCCAATGCGCCGGAGGGATTTCTTGTCCATGTAAAGGGTACCTTTTTGCCGCAAGTCTTAAGCGGTTCAAAAGCAATGATCACGTTTACACTCGGCTCTCGCAGCGCAGTCGAGAATCTTACAGACCTCAGTTCCTCGCGACTCGCAGCAGGATCTTTGGCGCCAGACTTCGAACTCGAAAATTTGGACGGGAAAAAGATTGCTCTACATGATCTGCGTGGTTCGGTTGTCGTCCTCGATTTTTGGGCTACGTGGTGTGTACCGTGTTGGAGGGCGTTAAAGGAAACTGATGCACTTTCTCGGTGGGCAGCCGCCGAAAAGTTACCGGTTGCGGTTCTTGGAGTAAATGCCTTGGAGCAAGGATCAAACGCGAAAGAAAAAATAGGCCGGGTTCGGGAATTTTGGAAATCACAGGGGTTCACCATAGCGACGCTCGTCGACCCAGAATCCAAAATGTTCAAAGCGTACGGGAACCCAGGCCTTCCGAGCGTGGTGCTGGTATCACCAGATGGGACCATTCTTCGCTACCATGAGGGTGTGTTTCCCGAGATGGAACAAAAACTAAAGGGCGAAGTACAAGATAGTCTCATACGCCGCTAGTTATCTATTCCCGCGCCATGAGGCGTCACTCATACTGTAATGGGTCGCGACACTACCACTCTTTGAACTCGCCCTTGTGCTCGTGCGTCTCGTTCACGTTGCCAGCCGCATCTTAAACGCGGATCACAGCGTCGTCTGACCGACTGCGGTGCAGCGTCGCAGCCAACAGCATTGGCTGCGCAGAGCAGAGATCCTGCGATAACTCTTTTTCTATCGCATCGCTGCCACGTTCATGTGACGCAATCGATCCGCGAGCTCTTTCATCACATGCCGCGCAAAATGCGGGTGCTGCTGAACAAGAAAATCGAATCGTCGCTGGTTGATTGGCGCCAGTCGACAGGCGGACTTCGCCACGGCATTGGCAGCACGCGGACTGTCATCGATCAACGCCAGCTCGCCGATGAGCGCCCCTTCCTTTGCAGTCTCGACAACATAATCACCGAGCCGAATATCCATTTCCCCTTCCAATAAGACGTACATGTTGTCACGCTTATCGCCTTCGTGGAAAAGAAAGTCGCCGGGGGCGAGTTGGACCGTGTCGGTTTCTTGACGAAAAAGATCTGCAGGATTCATAGTTGGCGTTTCGTCAGCGAACCGTACAAAGGAAACACGGCATCCTCCAAGTTACAATTGTGTGACGACCGCGCTAAAGCCTTTCAATGATTAATCGATACGCGTGCGGGGGCGCTCGGAGCCACCGAGGTCATTTTGTTTTCAGCTTTCATCGGTGGACAAAAAGTTGGAGAAAGAAGAAAATGCAACATGGCGAGACGGGTTAAAACGGTCGGCAACTGGATCACTCGCAGACTTAGAAATTTCACAACTCAAGCCACTCGAAAGGAAATATACGAGACTAAAATAATGCTGCTCGAAAAGGACATAGCAGAGCTGAAGGCGGAGATAGCAGAGCTGAAAAAGACAAAAAAAACGCTTGAGGAGGAGAATGGTGATCTTGAGGCGACCGTAGAGAACTTGAGACGGGAAGATAGAAACGCCCAAGTCACCATACGTCTCTTAAAAGACCAGTTGCAAATGCGGTGTAAGAAGCAAGGAGCTGGGGGACAAGCACGGAGGCGGACGCAGGCGGGTCGTAAAAGAACAAGAAATGCGCGTTTATCGGATTTTATCTGATCACTCGATCCATTAGTTCGGTAATCGCCAGCAGTCCCTCGAGGCGTCAAAGACCGAAAAACTTGCGCGCTGCCCTGAGCTAGGGCTCAGCTAACCAGAATGTAGCCGACGCACCATCTACACGTTGCACCGCTTCAGTTTGGAGGAGAATTTTCTCGGGTTCATGGTCCTCCCCGCGCAAGTGAAGTTCGCTCTCTACTTGCCGAAAACGGAATGTTACAATTGCGTGACATCGCCAGGGCGGCCTGATACAGAGAGGCCGGGTCAAACACCGGTTCGACCCAATATGATAATTAAACTCACTGTACGAGAACGTGCTACGATCTTGGCCACGCTACGACGATGGCTGAGCTATCCGGCAGCAAGGGAAGCAGACTCCATCGCAACGGGCGGAGGGAAATATAAGCCGCTCGATAACGCCGAGATTGAACGGCTCTGCAAACGCATCACGAAAATGGAAAGGAAATGCGATGTAGCGCCGTTGCTTCGTCAATCAAACAATGGCGCCAGCGAGAGGGAAGCGGCTAAAACTGCGAGATGATATGTTGAGGGCTCAGTAAGGTAACGGTTTGAGATTGATCGCGCGACCTCGACCGACACGCGTGAACGTACTAGGAAATCATCGCCGACAATCTCAGTAGAGTCGGCTGGAGTTTGGGCTGGGTTTTAGCGGCCGATTCCAACGGGCGGCCGAACCACCTAAACTATCGATAGCTCGCAGCAGGAAAAAGTGAGCAATAATTAACAAACTCATAGCGATAATATAGACACCGTCTGCTGGGTGCGCAGCCCGCGAAAAGTAACACTACTGTCACTTCTTGCATTGCAGCGGCAGTATTAATCTGCGTGCAGATAGAAGCTGACGGCATTTTCATCCGAGGATTCGTCGGTCGCTTTGCAGCGCGAACCAGTAGGATTCTTATGGCAGTCTCTCCAGCGCCGCGGTCAATAGCGATATCATTGGCCAGACGGCGAGAATTAGGAGCACTCCTAAGCCAGCAAGCTCGGGCAAGTAGTGAGGTCGCGCCCTGTGCACGTATCGGGTTTCGACAAACCGTGCAATGCGCCACCACATTGGCATTGTTGTTTTCATACCTTCAACCGACCACAAGTCAGCCTCCGGTTGAAATACTTTATTCGTCTAGTCGGGATAGGAATTGCCTATTTTGCGGAGCAGGAGGTAAGAAGACAGAATTAGAGGAAAAATGCGGAATACGGAGAAACTAATCCACGCCACCGTTTCGTCACGCAGGCTTATCCCAGCCGTTTCGCCGGTCAATGGAGCGTTTCTGGTGCAGACTGATGAAGGTCTTGTCTTAAGAAATCGAGAACGTCCTTGAAGCGAAGGATATTTTCCGGTGCGACCTCGCTAAGTGCCTCATGCGCTTCCAGCATCGTTTCTATTTGCTCCCTTTTTTGGTCTCCAGGCGACTGGATCCGAGGAGGCCGCTCGAGCGCTCCACATTCAGGGGGGCTAGCACCACTCGCGCGAACATCGAATATCTGGTCCAGGCGTACTCCAGAGAGAAGCTCCTGGCAGCGATTGCTGCAGTGAACGACCTGAAGGTGACCTTGTCCTAGCTCTCTTAGTCGAAGAGCGACAGTGGCGATTGTTCCCATAAAGGTGGAATCCATCATGGTGCAATCCGCTAGATCCACCACAAACTCGCGATAACCGCGGTCCAACATCTCGCGGGCGAACTCCTTGAGATTGCCGCTGTTTAGGAAACTACCTTTCCCCTCCACTTTCACCCAGACGGTTGGGCCGCCCACCCCTACTTGAATAGACGAGTCCACACTTCTTCCTTTATCTCATGCATGTCCATGAGATGAACCGGCTTTGCGGTCGAATCTCGTAGTTGTGCATAGAATTGTCTGCTGTTCGCTCCATCGATTTGTTAGGCCTTGTTGCGTGGTAGCTATTTGTTCCAAGGTGGGTCGTATTTCGCTTTCAAAGCTCTCTCGCGTTCAACGCTGTTGGAACACTGTAAGTAGTGGACCGTTACAGTCTCACCCTTTGATTGGAGCGCAAGCAATGGTTCTGAGGCCTCTTCCAAGTATCCACCACTATCACTATCGTAAACGTTACCCAGAAGGTATGCAGTCCGCCGTCGCAATGCTTTGCTGCGACCGATATATAGCACATGACCGTCTGCGTCGGTAACCAGGTAAACACCCTCCGCTTCAGGAACGTTCGGGCAAAGAAACGATTCACGAATTTCCGGTTCGTCGAGTCTCTTCATAGCTTGTGGGTTGACTCCCGACTAGAGACAGACAAGCGACCAGCGCGATCAATCCACAGTATTTTGCATCGAGCATCCTTGGCGTTTGTCATGTGACAATTTCGTTAATTTAGACGGCTTGGCTTTTCGTTAGTCCCTTCGCGATGGCTGATTTTCTGTCCCGCTGCCACCGCGACGACGATGGCGCTCTCCGGGAAGTCGCGACCGCGCGTGCCGGTCTGCCGAATGACACGGCTTTTTTCATTCTTTCAGGTTAAAAGCAGAACGAGAGTGGCAAATCCAAGCTTTTGGCGAATCTCGAGGATAGGGGCCTGCCTCTTGGCTTTCGATTCTGGTCACACAGGGCAACATTCCAGCGGTGAAGGACGCATTTCTCCATCAGGTCAAAGCGTCGGAGTGGGCACTCTTGATATGAGAAGCGATCTTTTCCACGGCCCACGCGCGAGCAGAGGCGTCAGTGCCGAGAATGTCAACATCGTAGCTAACGTGGCAGATTGGGCAGATAGCGGAGTAATACCGGCTCCTGCCTTTGCCTTTAAGTTCGGCGAGAATTAAATCTCGCCATTCTTTGCGCGAGAGCTTGTCTGACGGGACCATCATGGCGCTTACCTTCCACGCCTTTGAAGGCGGACAAAAGAGACATTTCTGTTACTTCTCGAAGACTATGCGGCATTGCGTCACGGCGTTGGGCGTGGCCTAGGCTGCCGAGCCAGGGCCATTCGCAACAATCCTTTTTTCATAGCTGTTTTCGCGCCCGCGTACGAAGACCTTTGCGAAACCCGCCCTTGTCGCTTACTCCGACCCTCTACATAGCCTGACTCAGAAGATTGCTGGCGAAGGAAAATTTTCACACAACTTTCACGAATACGTCATTTGGTTGTTACGATCTGCTGATTTGGTCTGAGGCATGATCCAAAAACCACGCAGCTCCAGATCCAAACTCACGAAGAAATGCCGAATGATCGGTCTTTTGATTTTCGCCGCGCTCTGCACGAGCGCCTCCGGAACCCCTAGAGTGGTGATCATCTCCCTCGATGGCGCCACTCCTCGGATCGTTGATCAACTCAATGCGGGCGGGCAACTCAACCCGAACGAGGGCATCAATCTCCTCCGCACGAAAGGTTTTTCGGCGCTGCAAAATATCACCATCGCGCCGTCCCTTACCGCACCGGCGCACATTGCGATCGCCACAGGCTCGATCGCGGCGGCGAATGATGTTGTCGCAAACACATTCCATCTCGTTGCCAGTCCGTTCACATTCAATATCAGCGGCTTTTCCGCGCCAATCGGCGGCTATTCAATCGACGGGCCGGCGGAGAGTGAGTTCCTG
>DATFXP010000028.1:0-18880 GCA_035315785.1 Candidatus Udaeobacter sp.
GAGCGCACAAGACACCAGGATGCATTTCTGCGCGACGACGTGCGCGTGATCACTGCCACCATCGCATTCGGAATGGGGATCAATAAACCGAACGTGCGCTTCGTCGTGCATTACGACCTGCCGAAGAATATTGAAAGCTACTATCAGGAGACGGGGCGCGCCGGACGCGACGGATTACCAAGCGAATGCGTATTACTGTTCAGCCCGGGCGACGTTGCAAAGCAGCTGCATTTCATCGACGAAAAAACTGAAAGCGAGGCGCGCATCGCTCGTACACAGCTTCAGCAGATGGTCCATTACGCCGAGGCGCGCGAATGCAGACGGACCGTGCTGCTGAAGTACTTTGGCGAATCATACCCTAGCCAGGCTGCAAGCATCGGGGGTCATAGACCGCCGCTACAGCGTTCGTGCGAGAGTTGCGACAACTGTTTGCAACCGCGCCAGACGTTCGACGGAACAGTGCACGCGCAAAAATTTCTCTCGTGCGTGTATCGCATCCACGCCAGGCACGGATTCGGATTTGGGTTAGGCCACGTTGCTGATGTCCTCCGCGGCGCCGACACAGAAGCAATCCGGCAACGGAGTCACAACGAGCTGTCTACTTACGGGATCGGCGCCGAAATGAAACGGAGCGAATGGCAGGCAATCGGTCGCGAGCTATTGCGGTTGGGCCTGATCGAATGCGCGCCCGGCAAGTTTGCGACCTTGTCGCTTACGCCCGTCGGTTTGGAAGCATTGCGAAACCGGACTCCAATCGCTTTGACCAAGCAAATCGGAATCGTGGAGAAGACCGCGCGAATCAAGCGAGGTGCGATCGAATGCGACGAAATCTTGTTCGCGCGCTTGCGCTCATTGCGTCGCGAGTTCGCAGATAAACGCGCCGTGCCCGCTTACATCATCTTCTCCGATGTATCACTCCGCGAAATGGCAAGACGTTATCCAACGAATTCAACTCAGTTTCGTCGCATTCCCGGCGTCGGCGAACAAAAACTGAAAGATTTCGGCGAAACGTTCCTAAGTGAGATCAAAAACTATTTGGCCGCAAATCCCCGCCGGACATTTTCTGAAGGGGGCTACGTTCCAGGCTTGAAAGGGCCTTCTCGTTGGAACAAGAATGAGCACTAAAAAATGGAGGTTCGAACATGTTGAAAACCACAGTCGAAAAAACTCTTTTTGTCGTTACCGCCCTCCTGATATGCGCGGGAGGTTCGCTGGCAGCCGATCTTCATCCAATTGTGGAGGTCCAAAGCGGATATCTCTTCGGTGCGATATCTGATGGAAAATGGATCAAAGCGGATGAGACAGCCAAGTTGCTCACCGATGAGACTACCTATCGAGTGTATGGCTTAACGCAGGCACTCGGCGACGCCAAAGGCGGCAAACCAAAACCGCCGGAGGGAGCCCCTTGTGAAGAAACTCTGACCGTCTCGCTGTCGCCAAAACCCGAAAAGGGCGTGATCGCAATCGCCGCTCCGTGGAATGCCTTGCCAAGAAAACCAAAGGTGACTGATACAACGCAAAAAGCTTACGTTGACGCCGTGCGCGATTTTTTGAAAACAAAAGGAATCGACCAACCGAAGGTGAAGATCGATGAAATTCTCCGTGTTGATCTCGATGGCGACGGTGAAGAAGAAGTTCTAATCAGCGCCACGAACTATTTCGGCAAAAAGGACCGTATACCGATGAGATCGCCGGCTGGAAGTTATTCGATGGTGTTGTTGCGGCAGGTCGTTGCCGGGAAAGCGGAGACGCAGCTGGTCGCCGGCGAATTCCATCCGAAGGCTTACATAAGCAAGGAAGGTAGCTTTGACGCGCCGAGCGCGTACAAGGTGATCGCTACGCTAGATCTGGATGGGGACGGCAAATTGGAAATTGTCGTTGACTCAAACTATTACGAAGGGCAAGAGATCACAATTTACCGATACGATCCGAAAAAGAGTGAGTCGTTACTTTCTGTTGCGTGCGGCGCATAATACAAGCATGAGAACTGTAGCCGTATTCGCGGTCATTCTGATTGGTACTTGGTTGGTTCCATCGATCGAAGCCAAAGACACCATCAGAGACAAATCGCCGGACGGGAAATTTGCGCTACAAATCACAAAAGAGGACGAAGGTTGGGCAGCTGCGATCATAGTCGGCGATGGAGAGCGGCGCTACCCGCGATTGTGGCCAGACAATTACAATTGCATTTGATTCGGCTCATAAAGTATCAGTAAAGAGCGCAAAGCGGCATGGCTAAGGGGTGAGCTTCTCACACGTTACATCCATCTCAGACTGCGTCCTGCCGGCGAAAGCCCTTTCTATTTCTTGCGCGCTGGTCCTGAGTTGCTCCGTTTCAGCTCTTGCTCACGAAGTTAATACTTGTAAGTCACCCGATGGAAAATTTGCCTTACACGAAACGTTCAACGACTTGGTCCCGATTCACGGCGACAGTGCGATTATTGAGAGCGGCACAGGCAAAGTCGTGATGCAGCTCCATGGCGATGAGCCGGCCGGCAGCGAGAAGTTGGTTTGGTCGAAAGATTCGCAGCGCGTCGTCAGCTTTCGTGACGATTGGCGCAACGGAACGACAAGAATTTTCTTTCGTAACGGAGCAACCTTTGAGGAAATCAAAATGCCGGAGCTACCGTTACCTGAGTTGCCATCCGCTCCGAAAACAGATGGATCAAGCAGCGAAACGATGGCGCGCGTCGAACCGGTTCGCTGGTTGAAGTCAGGCGATTTGCTTTTGGAAAGTGAATTACAAACCAAAGCCGGTGCACGGGCTGCGCTTCAGATCACGCTCGGCTTCGAACAAGGTAACCAGCCAATGATTCGAAAGAGTGAAAAAGAGGCGATGTCGGTCCTGGACTATTTTTTGTTGTTGCCATCAGACACATTTGAAGGGCCGCCTTACAGCTGGCTTGTTGTAATGCGATCGGACGGCGAAAACATCGATAAAGAGAATGGTTACATGAATTGTTCAGGTGACGGCGCGCAGCCGGAATTTGAACTCGCTCTGTTTCGTTATCGCGATGGGCGCCCGTTGCTGGCACTTTGTTCAGGCGAACTGGAAGGCACCGATTCGGCTCAGCTTCAATTCTTCGAGCTCGGAGCCGACGGACATATGCAGCAAATCTCGCGGCCGATTTTGCCAAACACAGATATGAAAAACGATCCCGAAAGGGGCTACATAAAGGAAGGCTGGCAATTCGAATTGCCGCGGGGAGGCCGCACGATCCTGGTGCGCTCAGAAAAGACGAAGAAGGTCTTGCACAAGTTCACCTGGACCGGAGAAAAATTTCAGGAACAAAAATAGACCCTGACTTCTGCGCGCCGTCACGGTCCAAAGTCCCATTCAACGACAGGGATAGCGATCCTCGAAAATGTTACATCTCCAAAGAACTGAAGGCGACGCTGCTCTTTTTCCGCCTCCGGGAAAAGCGAAACATAAAATTTCGCTCCTGCATCGCGGCGCTTGATCCAGTTGCGTTGAACCTGACGTACATTCGAAACACGCTTCTTGTCCGTCTTCGCGATGACTTCGGCATAACGCTTATTCAATTTTCCATCTAATTCCTCGTACCGCGCTTTCAATTCTGTTTCGCTAGGCAATGGTCGACAGGCTCGGCACAAGCCAGAAACTCGGGCTTTGTTTTGTTTAACTTTCGCAAGTACTCGGTTAACTCGAACGTGCTAGTGCGTGTATTGAAGTAAAGATACCGCTCGTCGGTCGAACGTCGGTCTTCACCGCCAAGCATAACGACCAAAAGCCGCGACGCGTCGAAGCTCCGGCAACCAAATTCATCGTCGCGCAACCACCTTCAGCGGAATAATTAGTCTTAAAGGCGCCGAGCTTCACCGAATCCTTCCATCCCCGATCTTTAAATGACGGCACCGCTTCAAACGTGTCGTCATCCTTTCGATGATAAACATCTCCGCGTTGCAGGCAGGAACCCTCGTGTGATTCGACGAACAACAACCGCTCACCGCGCGCACTGTAGAACGCGGTCGGGAAGGTAGTGTCGGATGAATAAAGCTTGGTCCGCCGGCTCTCATCCCGCGTCGATACACTCCAAAACTACTGCCCGCTTTCGTTATTGCCACTGGGTGTAACTTCGACTTGCACGACACGAAATGCGCCACTCGGGCTGGTATAAAGAACTTCAGATTTTTCCTCGGCGGCCTTACCCGGGACACAGATGGAGAACACGGCGACAACAAAGGAAACAAACGACAGTTTTATCTGCTTATTGCTGCCAAGGACCGGGCAAATGAACAAATGAGCTTTGCTCATGCCGCTACTTTTTTTTCAGTTTTTGTAACGCTTCCTTTGCTTCGCGCCCGTACTGCCCATTTGGGTCAAGCTTTACTGCTTCCTCGAAGTACTTTCGCGCCCCCGTAAAGTCCTTCATCTCGATACTGATGTTTCCAAGGTTGAGCAACGCTCCGACTGATTTCGGATCGATCCGGTGCGCTTTTTCAACGGACTCGCGTGCCTTTTGCCATTCACCAATATCGGCCCAATAACCGGCCGCATCGTTGAAGCCTACGGGATGATTTGGATATTGCTCGGTCGCTAGCGTCGAAATTTGGAACCAGCGTTTATCATCCTCCGGATTTTGTTTCTTCTCGTAATACTGTCCGTATTCGTGCAGCTTCTCCGGAACGAATTTGTCGGCAGGCTCGCCGAGCGGTGCACCTTTTAACCACTTGAGCTGTGTCGGGTGCTCACGGGCATACGCAACCATCTTCTTCAATGTCGACAATTCGTTGTCGAAATCTCCGCTCTCCTGATACATAAAGGCGAGACCACACCAGATATCGAGGTGATCGGGAAATTTCTTTGTCGCTTCATGGAGAAGTTCGGCCGCTCGGTTCGTATCCGCTTTACTTTGCTCGAACGAAATGCTGCCAGCTGCCTTGCCCGTTTTCTTATCGGTTAACGTGATGTCGCCTGGGCCGGGCTTTTTTTGCGAGATGTTCGGTTGGCGTTGGTTAAAATAATAATTCGCGCTTGCGATCCATCCGTCGGGATCGTCCGGCGCTTTTTCCCGCCACTCTGTGAGCAGCGGCTCAATCTGCGCTTCGGCGTGCTGATCCAGCAGCTGTCTGTAACGACGAGCGTATTGCCGGCCACTAGCCACTTCGGACTTCGGCTCGACGTAGGTGAGGCTTTGCAGCACTTTCTCCAGTGCGCCGGAATCTTTCTGATAACTGGCTCGATCGCGGGATGTGAGAACGATGTATGCGACTCCCTGCGGCAGTTGGATGTAGCCCACCCTTTCCCACTGCGAATAATTCTTCGTGGCAGGGTATTCGTTGACGAAATAATCGTGGCCGTCCTTGGTTTTGCCGGACGCAATTTTCTCCCTTGGAGTGCCGTGCTTTGCCTTCATCTCCTGGATCGCCGTTTCGACGAATCCGTTTACACCTTCAAATTCCGGGCCTGCGACGTTAGCGTACATCACCGTTTTTGCGTCCGACCACGACGAATTCTTCGGGTACAGAACGCACGGCAAGTCCTGTCCTTTGCCCGATTCGTTGTCGACGACCCAGCCTTCGGGCGCGCTGATGTTAAAACCAGCTTTCGGACCATAAACAGTCCCCGGGGGTGGCGTTTCTTCACTGAGCACCGTGCTAATCAAACAAGTAGCGAGCGCAAGAAACCCGCGGATGTACATTCTTGTTTTCATATCGTTAATGATGGTTACTCCTTGGTGTTGTTCTTTCACAGATCGCATGTTAAATACTCGACTTTTGTCGTTAGGCCGCATATGCCATCGGCCTTTCGCATCAAATCAAACATGTGTCGCGTTACTCCGCGTCATTCATTAACATTGTCGAGACCGACAAATCTCCAACCGCCTTTGGTCAATTCGAACATGAAACGAATTGGCGCGTTCTCCATGTCGTTCGGTGTTTCCTTGAAAGGACAGTAGATCTCATATCGCTGCGCCGACTCTTTTCGCGGTTCCACCTTTGCGAAACATTGCGCAGCATTGGCCTCGCCTTTAAAAATTTCGTCATACCGGCGAAGGAAGTTTTCTTTATTCTTTACGGCTTTTATCCCATAGGGCATCGACACTGGGAACTTGGTCATCTCCACGACCGCGGCTTTATCGCCTGCGGTCACTGCAGGCTTAAATTTCTGCCAGAACGTCGAGAACTCGGATTCTGCAAACGCGCTTGGAAACGACAACAGAATCCAAACCCCGGCTAACCAAAGCTGCGCGCGAACGGTGCGAATAAGGACAAATGAATATGAGTTTGACGCTCTCATGTGTGTTAATCTTAAGGTTCTTTTTTGGTTTAGGCCCTTCTGCGAATTTCAAAACCACAACTGATCGTGCACGCGAACATCCCGACAAAGGCGAAAAACGGTCTCATTGTTCTTTCGCGAGCTCTTTTTTCGACATCTGGTGCGCTTTGATGATCTTCCAGTTGCCGGCGTCGTCGAACTTTAACGTCAACAGGAAAGCGGCCGGTAAGTCGCTGGAGCGTCCGTGGCAAGGAGCATAAAGGATCGCAGTATTAGCGTCAGTCCATTCGCGCAGCTTCAACTCGTCCCATTCCCGTACGCACTGGCGCGGGTCAAAGCCCTTGGGCAAGTAGTCGGACCGACGCCGCAGTAAGTAGTCCGGCGGCTGGCGCAGTGCTACCCATTTGTCACCACGTAGCTGATAAAATGCTACCGTCTGAAACCTCGTATGGTGCGCATGGGGAGGACTATAATTGAAGCCAAAACGCTTTGAATCGGGTGCCCACATTATCTCTGCATCGCGAGCTTCGGGACCATTTACACTCAACTCTTGGTCGAGATCTACCGCGCGCTCCGTCGTCCCGGCCTTTACAATTTCCGGGTAACAATAACCAGGAGCGTATTCACCACAGTTGTATTGCCATTTCTTGTCTGGAGAAAGCGAACCAGTCTTCTGTTCCACCGGTGAGGACTCCTGCGCATCGGAAGGACGCCAGGCAATCACGCACGTGACGATTGCGACAAAGATAGAAAACGATCTCATAGCTCCTCTTGTAGCTCCTTTTGGAGCTCCTTTTGCGACAACCGATGCGTTTTGACGATTTTCCAGTTGCCTTCCGCGTCGAACTTCATCGTGAAAAGAACAGCCTCCTGGCCCTCATCCGTTTGCGAATACGCATACAGGATTGCAGTATTGGCGTCCGCCCACTTACGCACTGTTAAGGTATCGTCCTCTGGCGAGGAATCCAAAAAGCGGCGGCGGTAACTGTTTTTCGGCAAATACTTTTCGGCCAGTTGCGCCAACTGGGCGCGCTCTGATGCCTTGTCCACCGGTGAATGCAAAGCTACCCATTTGTCACCACGCAGCTGATACAACGCGACCGTTTCGTAGGTCTTATCGTGCGCGTGGGCCGCAATGTAATTAAAAGCAAAGCGCTTTGAGTCTGGCGCCCAGAGTAAGTCTGCAACCCTCCTATCGGGACCATTTACCTTCAGCTCTTGATCAAGATCTAACACAACTTGTGTCGTGCCGGCTTTTACAATTCTCGGGTATTCAACGCATTCGTATTCCCATTGTTTGTCGGGTGATACCCAGTCCGAGACGAAGGTGGTTCGAGTTCCACTCGGATCGAATTTCAAGATTGCATAGCTATTCCAGACAAAAAGATTACCGGACCGATCAAAAGCCAGATCGCCGGCAAAAAAACTGCCGGGCAGTGAAGCAAACGTGCTTTTCGTCCCATCGGGACTAAATTTAAGGATCGCATGGCTGCTGGCGTCGGGTGCCGTCACTACCGTGACATAGACATTGCCGGCAGCGTCGGCAGCCAGGCCGGTCGGATGGTCGAGTCCCGCGGCGAAGGTGCTCTTTGTGCCATCGGGCGCGTATTTGGAGATGGAATGTTCGTCGGTCACAAAGGAATTACCGGCTGCGTCAAAAACTAGATCGGTAAAATAAAAAGAGGGCTTGGAAATGACGAACGTGCGCTTTACCCCTTTGGGCGTGAATTTGAAAATCGAATCACCCTGAGAAACAACCAGATTACCCGAACGATCAAAGGCCATTCCGTCAGGGCTGATCCCCTTGGCGACCGTACTTTTCTTTCCGTCAGGCGTAAATTTGAGAATCGAGCTTTTGGCTTCCGTCGCTGCCGCGTCCACGACGAAAAGATTCCCTTCGCCGTCAAAGCACAAACCAAGTGGGTCCAGCCCCGCGGCGAAGGTGCTCTTTGTGCCATCGGGCGCGTATTTGAAGATGGAATGTCCGTCGCTCAGAAAGAGATTTCCGGCTGCATCAATAGCCAGCGCGCCCGCTTGGGCGCTAATGGAAACCAAAATTGTTCCCACGCTGGCAAGTGTCAGGGCGACGAATTTTTTATTCATAAACGTTATTCTGATTGTAGGCGCTAGTTCATTCCTCAACGTGCACCCAGTCCATGATGTGGTCTCATTCGGTACGCTTGGCCTTTAGCTGTTTGATTCGCTCTTAAGTAAGTTCCGCCATAGTTTCGTAGCGGATCGTGGGAGCCATTGACCCACCACGCGAGCTTCGGCGTGGCAAGGGCGAATAGCCTCGAATGAATTCAGTTCCGAGGATCTCATTGTTCCTCTTCGAACTCCTTTTTCGACATCTGGTGCGCTTTGACGATCTTCCAATTGCCGGCCTCATCGAACTTCAAGGTGAAGAGGAAACGTGACCCGAGATCTCCCGAGTTGCGCGGATAACAAGCCGCATAAAGGATTGCAGTGTTGGCATCAGTCCAATTGCGCAGCTTAAAAGTGTCGACCTCCGGATCGCAATGGCGGGGGTAAGCGTTCTTGGGCACGTGCCCTTTCGCGAGGCTCTGTGTGGTTTCGTCCTCCAGCGAACGCAATGCTTCCCATTTATCGCCACGCAGCTGATAAAAGGCGACTGTTTTTAAGGTCCTATGGAGCCCCGTATGGTGCCTCTGAACCGGAGAGTAATTGAAGGCAAAACGTTTTGAATCCGCCGCCCACAGTATCTCTGGATTCGTGGCCCCCGCACCATCCGGCGCGTCGGTGAGATCTACGACAACTTGAGTCGTGCCAGCTTTTACGATTTGCGACCAACATTCGCCATTGTATTCAACGCATTTGTATTCCCATTTCTTGTCTGGAGAAATTGAGGGCTGTTCCTCTGCCGGAGATCGGGACTCCTGCGCATTGGAAAAAATACAAGTAGTCGCGCATGCGACAGCATGCACGAGGATTAAGCGATCCTTCATTGTTGGGTGTTAACGGTGTTATTCATTGATGTTGTCGAGGCCGACACACCTCCAGCCTTTTCCATCGTTTAAGATTCCGGGCGATCGACGCAGTCGAGTCGTGTTGGCGAGGTTTCACCAGCGCGGAGGGCTCTGCTTGTTTCGTTAGGCTATTTGCCATAAAGGATCGCGTAGGTTTTCGGGAAATGTAGTTTAATGTATGGCTTTGGGTTCGAAATCGGTTCGGTTTCCGCCGGAGTACTGGAAAAATGCGTTGCGTATTCTTCCCGGACCTTGGAAGACTATCCATTTTTCCTTCCAGCCGGCGAAGTTCAGTTTTGCTAACGGCTCATCCGGCAGGACTCGAATCCTATTATGAGGAATAGCGCCATGGACTCCCGACCTGAGGTACACCGCCCAGTCCTTTTTGCCATAGGATAATTCCCTTGCGATGAATCGTTCACCTGACTTTATGGTGGAGGTTGCTTCGCCGCCGCCGCACCAGCTGGAGCCGGATATCGTGTATTCATCCTTACCTTCAATCGCAGCCATCGTTGCTTCCTGGGCCCTAGGTGTCGTCGAACAAACAAGCGCCAGCGTCGCACCGGAGGTAAGAAACAGTCGGAAGGTTGGTCTCACAGCTCTCTTGAGTTTTGTCATTTGAGAAACATTTTTCACAAGCTGTCCTAGCGTCGAACGAGAATTCGGCCCATCCTCTCCCGAGAGCGTTTCCAGCACCAACGCTTCGTTATTTTCATATACGTTTCAACGTTGATCATCTTTCCACAGCATCTTCCTTGTCCAGCTTCTCTCAATGGGGCTCTGATGGGATCTGATGGGTTTTGACGATTTTCCAGTTGCCTTTCGCATCGAATTTTAATGTGAGAAGAAAATCGGCAGCCACGTGGTTCCTTCCCTCGCTTTCGTTTTTCGATTGCGCCGCTCCCGAAGACGAACAGTTAAGTATGACGGTGTTAGGACCGATCCACTCACGCACCTCACGCACCGACATAAAATCGCTGAGACTTTGCCGATCAGTTTTTGGAGGAAGACCAAGTTCCCGGAGTTGCGCCGCCATCACGCGCTCAAGCGGTTTGTTCGTTTCGTCCGTTTCCGGTGAACGCAACGCCACCCATTTATCACCGCGGAGCTGATAGAGCGCTGTCGTGAAATGACGGCTACCAGTGTGGAAATTGAACGCAAACCGATTTGAATCCGGCGCCCAGACTACCATTGCCTCAGTCGCGAAGGGAGGAGCCACCTTTAAGTCTTTGGAGAGATCCAACACAGCGTGAGTTGTGCCCGCCTTTAGAATGACCGGGCTCTTACCAGCAGGCCACCGATATTCCCACTGGTTGTCCGGTGATGTTGCGCCTTTAGGAAACGTGCTCCTAGTCCCATCGGGAGCAAATTGGAAGATCCTGTTGCTGTCGCCTTCTGGGGTAAGAAGATTGCCCAAAGGGTCACAGGCCAGGTCTGAAGGATTGATCTCGGTGACGAAGGTGCTCTTCTCTCCATCGGGTGTGAATTTAAGGATCAAGTGATTGTCCAGGTCCCCTACAAAGAGGTTGCCGGCCCCGTCAATGGCCATGGCATTAGGGTACCCCATCTTGGAGAAGAAGGTGGTCTTGGTTCCGTCCGGAGTGAATTTAAGTATCGTGCCATCGGAAGCGGATACAAATAGATTGCCGGAGCGGTCAATAGCCAGATCAACCGGATCAGTAAGCCCCGAGGCGAAGGTGCTCTGTTTCCCATCGGGCATGAACTTAAAGATCGAGTTGGAGTCCTTGTCTAACACAAAGAGACTGCTCTTGTCGTCAAAGGTCAGGTCGACCGGATACTTGGTCCCGATGGCGAAGGTGCTCTTCTTTCCGTCGGGTGTGAGTTTAAGAATCGACTGGTTGTTCCTGTCTGATACAAAGAGATTGCCCAAGCGATCAAAGGCCAGGTGCTCAGGTTGAAGCCCAGAGGCAAAGGTGCTCCTTTTGCCATCGGGCGTTAATTTGAAGATCGAGCCATTGCCTGTCCCAACGAAAAGGTTGCCTGCCCCGTCGAAGGCCATGCTACTGGCGTGGGAGCTAACAGAAAACAGGACTGCTCCCAGGCTGGCAATGATCAGGGTGGTGGATGCTTTATTCATGAGTCTCATTCGCTTCCAGCGTCGCATTCATTTTTTTAGATCCGCCGCCTGCTTAACAGGGGACGGGATCAGCGACATAAACGTAAGGCCGGAGAAGTGATGTAGTTTCAAATTGGTATGGTACCCGCAGTGAGAGCTCATTGTTCAGGTTTCTTAGTTTGTAGCGCTCTGATCTCTTCGATATCATGCGGATAGCTGGGCTCGTTAGGTTGCAGTTGACTAGCTCTCTGCATGTCTTTGATCGCCGCGCCATACTCTTTCTTCTTAGCATGAGCCCAGCCGCGGTTCCAGTAAGCAACGCCACTGTTGGGAGCAACTTCGATAGCACGAGTGAAATCAGCGATAGCTCGATCCCAATCCTCGTGTTCATATTCGGCGTTGCCCCGCCGGCGATACGCTTCGCTATCTTTCGGGTTACGTTTGACGGCGTCAGCGTAATCGCGGAGTAGCTGGTGGTACTCGGGAAAAACAAGTTTAGCGGACTTGGGGAAATGCTGCTGAAAATATTTTTTGGGGTCGAACGGAGAGAACGTTCCCAGCTCCCAGCCGACGCTCATGTCTTGACGTAATTCCGGCGGCTGTTCGCGCAGAAATGCCGCGAACTTGTCGTCCCCCACGAGATGGATCACGATCTCCACAATTGCCGTATCGTGAGTCTCCGCGGCCGCGCCGTCCAAACCCAGAGTAAAGAACGTCTTTAACGCTTTCTTGTCGCCACGCGCCGCCGCCCGAGTCGTTTCGTAGTAATTCACGCCTTGCTCGCGCGTTTGCTCATCAATTTCTTCGCCTGAGTCCTCCGGACCTTTGGGTAAATCCTTTTCGGTGTAGTACCTTTTAATGCGGCTGTAATGCATCCAGCCGGTCACACCGGATGCAAGTTTCACTTTGCACCACGTTTCATTTTGTCCGCATTCAAACTCGAACGGCTCGTCCTTTTTCACTTTCGCAACGATTTGTGAGTCGGCGCTTTTCTCCTTGCGCAAATTCACATAGCCGTCTGGATCATCGATAACGCCGTTGGGACTGAAACCTTCGGCGTCGGATGTTACGCTCGGACTTTCGCCCGACTTAGGCGATAACTCTTCAGATGGACTTTCGGCGGGTAGTGGTTTGTCATTGGCAGCAAGAATGGAAAAACGGCAACTGAGCACGCACGCGACGCTTACGACAAAAGTCAAAAATGATCTCATTGTTGCTCTTCAAGCTCCTTTTTCGACACCTGAAATTGATAGCCATTCATGGCCAATAATCTTCCTTCTCCCGAACGTCAGGTGGCACTTTCTTTTTCGAAAGTATCCTGAACGTCCCGGTCTTGGGATCGAGTCCAGTGGTAAGCTGGTATTCCACCTCATCGCCTCCCTGAAAGAGGGACAGTTGTTCGAGCAGCAAAACGCCGGGTCTCGCCCATCGAAGTGGCCGAATATATTCGTTACGCACGTCGCCTTCGACATGGACACTTAAGTCCTCGGCCTTGGTCACTGACACGAACTTATCGGCTCGCTGCTGTCGGTACACCGAAGTATACCCGACACGCGGGGAATTGTAGTAAAACGCGCACCACTTGGAATTCGGCGACCAGACTAACCTGATATTCTCATAGTGTGTGCCGACGTCGTCAGATGGCAGAAGGTGAGCGACAACTTTCTTTGATGGAAGTAAAACCAAATCGATTCCTGTGATTAGGTTTGAGTCAATCTTGTCGGGGTTTTCCGGTTCGCTTTCACACGAAATCCGCATGGCGAAGTGCCGATCCGGCGATTCGTCACGAAGCACTTCCGCAGCGGCGTCCGTTTCCTTGTCCTCTGAATCTGAGGGCGCTGGCGTAGGACTGATCGACGGATTCGACGCGCTCGCGCTTCCTTTGCCCGACGGCGCGTTCTCAAGCATGGCCTTTAGCTCTTTGATGCGCTGTCGAGTCAGTTCCGTCATCTTTTGATAAAGGATAGTGGGAGCCATCGAGCCGGCACCTCCCTGATCAGCTGCGCGTGCTGCCTCGGCATTGCGCGACGCTATCCATGCTCGCTGTGTTTCCTTCAGCTTTTGTTTGCTCTCAGCACCCCGAAGCTCTGCCAGAAGCGCTTCATAAGTCTTGTTGAGTTCTGCATCGGCTTGCTCAAACTCCGCGCGCGCCTTCGCGTTCATGGCCGCCTGCGGCTGCGCGTGCATTTGCGCGATGGAAACAAGAAGTGATACCAGCAGCGCCACGCGCCGCACAAATAGCGAATGAGATTGAAAAGAATTGTAGCGCCGGTTCATTGTTCATTCTTCCAGGTGCACCGACTCCATGATGTGATCGATCTCTTGCTTCAACTTGGGATCGGTGTTCAGGTTCGAGCTAAAGTTGATCTCTAACAGCTGACCTTTGTACGAAGTTGTTAGGTTACGCGTATAGACCGGATTATGAGAATAGTCCTTCTTTCCTTTCGACACCGGCACAAAGCTCCAGTCAGCCCATTTGCGGCCGTCGATAGTTACAACGTCTTTCTTCAACCATTGCAGGTGGGAATCCTTCGGCAGCCACTTGAAACCTTTCGTATATTCGGCTACGCGTTTTTTCAAATAACCGTCGAGCTCTTCCGGTGTGAGTCCATGCGTGCCGCGCAACACGGTTCCCCACGCCCCATCCGGCCCTGAGAATGCAGCTATGGTTTTTAGCTTTTTGGGATCGTCGGGGTCATGCGAGAAATCCGGTGGTATGTCGATCGTTAGTTTGCCATCGAGCAAACTCACTTTGTTACCGGCTGCTGCGCTTTTGAAATCCGCATCCGACCCGGCCTTGTCGCCTTTCACGTTCTTGGCGATCCCGCGATTGTAGTACGCGACTACGTAATTCGGTTTGAGTTCGATCGCGCGGCTCAAATCGGCAATTGCGCCGTCAACGTCATTCGTTCTCCCCTTCAACGTGCCGCGTTCCAAGTAAGCCTCAGCGTTCTTCGGATCGATCTCTATGGCCCGGTTGCAGTCGGCAAGGGCGCCGGCTGCATCCTTTTTCATCCATTTGGCGTGTCCACGGTTGTAGTATGCGGCCGCGTTTTTCGGATCGAGCTCGATGGCGCGATTGAAATCGGCAATAGCTCCATCCAAGTCCCCCTCCTTGCCTTTTTCAGCTCCGCGTTCGACAAGGTCTGTGTCTGATTCGTTTTCCGAATCCGATCCCAATTTTTCGCCTATTAACTTTGGATCGAGCTTTTGGGCGCGTTTGAGATCAGCCTCCGCACCAGCGTTATCCCCCTTCTCCTTCTTCAGGACCGCACGATTATAGTATGCGCGTGCGTAATCCGGTTTGAGTTCTATTGCTCTGGTGTAATCAGCAATAGCACCGTCCCGGTCGCGAGTCTCTACCCTGGCATTGCCGCGATTATTGTAAGCGGCCGGATTTGTCGAGCCGAGTTCGATTGCTTTGGTGTAGTCGGCAATAGCTCCAGCCGTGTCATTCTTTAGTTTTCTGACTTGGGCACGGTTAAAATATGGCGCGTCGTCTTTAGGATTGAGTTCAGCTGCGCGGTCGAAATCGGCTACCGCACCGTCCAAATCGCCGTTCTTCGCTTTTTCGATCCCGCGATTAACGAGATCGCCATCGGATTCGTCCGCGGCCGCGGGAGCAGGCGGTGATTTCGCGATCTGTTTCTCATCGGATCCCCAGGTATAACTGACGGTTCCACCGGGATCGCGCACGACCTTCGCGCCAACCGCTACGGTTCTTACGGCAGACTTCTCGCCAATTGGAATGACCTGAACATAAAACGAAACCGGTTCGCCTTCGGTGCGACCCAACGCGCCCATCTTTTCCAGATCCTCCGAGCTGTGCGCATCGCTCACGACCTTTTTGAGAAATCCCAGCTTTACCAGCGCGTCGTGGGGAAATTCCACCACGCCGTAATGATTGGGTGTTGCAGTATCCTTGAAAAATCCACGATAAGTATCCTCGCCGATTTGTTTGGACTCCAAGATTTTCGGAGTTACCTCGAGCCTAACGACTTTACGTCCCCAATCGGACCTGTGCTGCGCAATGTCGTTAAAGCCATACGCCTTATCATCAATTGGCGGGCCAAGCGGTGGCGGTTGGATCTTTTCCTTCGCTGGCGCGTAGTCGAACGTGCAATACATGACTTCCTTGCGCGCTTGCGAGAACATCGGCATCTCGGTATGCCCGATGTATTGGGCTTGCCCCTGAGAATCGAGGACGAGCCAATACTGTGGCAACTCCTTAGGTTTGACGTTTTTCTCAGGGACCTTCATCCGAACCTGCAACCAGATCTGACCATTACGTTTTTCCGTGCCGACTTTTTCAAATGGCATTTGGGTGATGCCGCCGCCGGTCATAATTGGCACGTGGGTCCAATTATAGATTACTCGATCATTCGGCTGACCGGCGTGCCACGTCTCGCCATCGGAGCAAATCCAGACCCTGTCTTTGATTATGATTTCGCGCATGGGCGTGTTTGGCCTGATGCCCGGTTCGGTGGTCAAAGCAAAATCTTCCCCGTCAAGAAGGCCTTGTATTTTGATCGTTTTCCCGGCCTGGACAGTGCCCTTCACCGACCACACACCGCTTTCCATGATTTTCATCGCGGCACTTACGAGCGGCTCCACATTTTCATGGCTGGATCCGGCTGGTTTCTTTTGTGGCTTGGCGAATCCGGAAGGCGCATTCGCGAGAAAAAATGATGCAGCGATCACCGAAATTGTGCGAGCAGGTATGATCTTTTTCACAAATGAACTATTCGTTCGATGGATGTTTTTCTTTCACGTTATTTGAAGCCTGCCGATTTTTGACGGGAGTGAAACGAGTTCGGCTGCCGTGATCAGATTGGGGTCGATGCTGTCAGGATCCGCTGGTTCGCTGCTACTTTTCATAAAATGGACTATTCTTTCGATGGAATTTTCTTCTTCGAGATGACCTGGAACTTCCCGGGTTGGTCACCAAACTTTACGGTGAATCGGTAGTAAACGTCTTTACCCTCGCCTCCGCGCAAGATGTCCTGTTGCTCAAGCAATAGGACATCTGGTTTTAACCAGCGAATGGGAGTAACATATTGATTCCTGACGTCAGCTTTTATGGGAACCAGTAGCTCCTCGTTTTCTCGAACCATGGAGACGAAATCGTCGCCGGAAAGATGATAAACGCGGGTGTAGGTGATGCGGTGGCCTTCCGAGACAGGGAAGGCAACCCATTTTGAATCTGGCGACCAAATCAAATCCGGGGGAGTGCCTTCTTCCGCGACGCTCACGAAAACCTTCTTCGACGGAAGCGAAACGAGATCGACGGAGGTGACAAGTGTGGAATCGATATTGTCAGGATTTTCCGGTTCGCTGCTGCACGCGATGCGTAGGCCGAATTTCCCGTCAGGAGAAACGTCACGAATCTTTTCGAATGCCGGCGAACCTTCGGCATAGATCGGGTGCGTTGAAACAAGCAGCAAACCCACGAAGCCCCATAGCCGGAGCGTTTTCAGGCTGCCAGATTAGGAAATTCGAGCGTGCACTGTCAATATACGCTTTGCTACCATCAACCCATGATTGGCAGGCGAATGACGGCGATCATGATGAGCTTGTTCCCGGTTTTGAGTTACGCGGCAAATCCATTCCTGGATGCCTCGAACGACCAGCCGATCTCAGCCAAATTTCGCGGAACCGAGTGGAGTGACGACATCGGAGAACAAGAAATCCCTCTTACTGCCAGACTATTGACAACGCGCATAGCGACAATGCGGTGGGGCGCGATCTTCAAAATCGAATTCACCGATGTCAAATCGCGCGCGGAAAAACAACGCGAAATTCGGCCGGACTACTTTATCGTGACTGATAATCGGATCGTTCTGTTGAACGAAGAGGACAATGACGCCGCCGCTAAGAAGATTTCTGCGATGGACAAACCGCCGGAATTTGAACCGAACGACATTTACGGCATCACCATTGGCACATTCGAACACCAGGAGGTACTGTGGAAAACAACAATCAAATTGAAAGGTGACCTCTGTATTTACGAGGCCAGTCATCCCTCAGGACATTTCAAAAAAATCGTCTGGAAAAAGGGCGTCGGCTTAGTTGAGTACGCCAGCGGGTACGGTGCTCACGCCGACGGGTATCGGCTTAAGCGTGAAGTAACAAGTCAAAAGCGGTAAGATTCCGAGCGGAAATTTTCTAAAGGGTAAATAAATTTATGCAATTCCTGCTTCAGTTACCGCCGCCGATTTCATTTTTTATCGTCTCGGCGGTTACCACCTTCTTTAGTCTGGCTGGGCTTTACCTGGTGCGAAGAAAGTATTCGGCCGAAGTACTAAAGGAGAACCACGAAGTCGCTGCGATCATTTTCAACGCCTTCGGATTGTTTTATGGAGTGCTGGTCGCGTTTGTCGTGTTCGTTACCTGGAGCGGATATGACGACGCGACGAAAAATCTGCAACTGGAGGCTAGCGAGGCTCTGGATATTTTTCACGATGCGGACGCCTTTCCTGATTCTGCAAAGAAAAGCATTCAGCAGGGAATAAGAAATTATCTTGCTGCGGTTTACAACGATGAAGTCCCGGAAATGGCAAGGGAAAACCTTAGCGTCTATTCGGCCTTGGCCCACACTCCTCTCAGGCAGTTATTTACTCAGATCGACACGGCCTCGATTCCCAATCGAGAGCTCTACGGCGAATCGTTACGATCTTTGAACAACCTGGCTCAGTATCGCCGAATGAGAATATTTGCCAACAACGATACCGTGCCAGAAGCTATCTGGTTGGTGTTACTTGTTGGCGGCTTATTCGCGGTTTCCTACACGTTTTTCTTTGGAATGAAAAACATCAGGGCACAATACCTGATTACCTTTACACTCACGGGCATGATCACGTCGATTTTATTTTTGATCTATGTGCTTGACCACCCTTTTACGGGGGCTAGCAGGGTGAGCCTTGATCCTCTAACGGAGGCGATAGCGACAACGCAGGAAGGGTAACACATCAAGACGACCACGTCTCAGTGCTAGCGTCGCTTCTTCTTCGGCAGCTTCTTGCGCTTTGTCTTCGCCATTCTTCTTAGCTCGCTTTCACTCATCGATCTCGCCATTTGACGCGAGGCTCCCTTAAGCGACGACTTCGAGCGCTTGCCACGCTTTGCCGCAAGCGCAGCGCCGGCTGCCATTTGTTGTTTCTTTGATTTCGCAGGCATACATAAATAATTCGCGCGCCGACGCTAGACCGGACTGCCACGTTGCGGGCCGCGCAGCCGCCATAAGAAGTACGCCGGCACGCCGGTCAACACGATGAGAATTCCAATCCCTGACGTTGCCGGCGCGAGCCATGCAAGATCAATAGTCAAAAGCGCCGATAACACGATCGAGATGATGGGCACAATTGGATAACCCCACGTGCGGTATGGTCTCTCCGCGTTCGGCTTTTTGTGGCGTAAAATAATCACGGCCACGACCATCAGAAGGTAAAAGACCAGATCCGCCGAGACGATGTATTCAAGCAGTTGATTGTAAACGTTCCCGTAAGTCACCTGCTGTGTGGCGGCATTGGTTGTAACCGTGCGCGGCAAAACCAGGAGGGCGGTCCAAATGCCCTG
>DATFXP010000029.1:0-20384 GCA_035315785.1 Candidatus Udaeobacter sp.
AGTACCACGAGCGGAGTGAAAACGAGATCACCGGTTACATCCCCCAGCCACCAGGTCAGCCAGATCGCGCCGTAGTGCGTCCAATCGGCAAAGCCAGCGAGAGCGAGGCTTGTGACACCAAATGACGCGCTGATGACGGTGCTCGTTGCTCCTACAAGCGCAAACTTGAAAACGTCCTGGGGACGATCACAGAAATTCTTCCCGCGCGCGAATCTGATTACTAACCATGCGCCCGCCAGCGCCTCAAGCGTATTGCCTGTCGCAATGGCAAGTGATGTCGCGACGTCTCCTGCATTCGTTATGTTGACAAGGAAGGCGCCAACAAAGATGGCCGGCCATACGCGATATCCGATAAGGAGTATTGCTGCCAGGGCGATTCCCGCAGAAGGCCAGACCGGCGATGCGCTCGCATGCAACGAGGCGAGCATCAAACCGAATTTGCCAACGCCGAAGTAAACGACAGTTACGATGCTGATGAGCAGCAGCCGCGAGGAACTTCGCAATTCCATGGTCCCAACCGTCCTAAACTGACCGATTTTGCTCCTGACAACAAGGCAGATTAACGCCTTGATTCGTGCGAACGCTGCGGAACGTTGTCCGCTTTTCAGGGTACGCGAAGCGACGACGCGAATGCTCCGACCGATGGCACTGAGTGTGACCAACCTGCGATGTTGGAATGATCAACAGATTTCGCTGTGTTTACAAAGCAGAACCTAATTGAAATCGTGGTGCGTATCACGCACGTACGGGTATTTCGACTCGTTGCCAACTTCAGGCGGGAACTCCGCGTAACCGCCATGGATGTAAGGAATCTCGGATGGCAGCAACGGCTGATAGCTGTTGTGCCAAATTGGAAACGGAAAGGTCAAAATCTCAACCAGACCGGCCCCCTGGCGCGCCGCAGTGCGTGCCGCTCCCTTCCAGACGCCATACCCAGCCCCGGCGGAATTACCTTCCGTTTGGTTGATTTGGTTTACGGTTACAAAGAACTCGGTCGGAGCAATGATAAGGTTCGAGATACCGCGACCGAGTTTGCGTGTCGGACCATAATCGTTTCCGGGAGGATCTTGAATATCGGCGAACGCTCCGATGGCAAGGCCGACGACCGCAGCGAAGGCAAGAATGGTTTTCATAGGCGCTCGCTATCAGTTAAGGGATTCCGAACAGCAAAGGCAATACTTTATTTTGGGTGTTCGCGCACAGCGCCGTTCCTCGTTTTCAACATGGAAAGCCAGATGGTGACTCCCAAAATAAGAACAATGATTCCGAGCGAGACTACCCGGGGGAATGGCAGGAATTCTGCGGTGATCATTTTCAGGCCTACGAACCCAAGCACCAATGCCAGTCCGGTCTTAAGATAGATGAAACGGTTCATCAGACCCGCCAGCAGGAAGTAAAGCGATCGCAACCCAAGGATCGCGCAGATGTTCGATGTATAAACAATGAACGGGTCTTGAGTAATTGCGAAGATCGCCGGGATCGAATCCACCGCGAAGGCCAGGTCGGTGATTTCAATCACGATCATGGTCAGCGCGAGCGGAGTTAACATCCAGCGCCCATCAACGCGCACCTTGAAATCCTGGTTGTGAAATTCGGGGGTCATCGGAAGAATCCGGCGACAAAACTGCATCACGCGTGTCTCCCTGAAATCGTGCCCCGAATATTTCCCGAAAAGCATGCGCACTGCGGTGATCAACAGGAAAAGACCAAAGATGTACAGAACGAAATGAAATCGCCGCACCAAAGCGATGCCGAACAGAATCATGGTGCCGCGCATGATCAGGGCGCCAATAATTCCCCACACCAATACGCGGTGCTGTGCGCGGGGCGGGACCCGGAAGTGCGTGAAGATAAGCACGAACACAAAAATGTTGTCCATGCTGAGGGAGTACTCGATCAGGTAGCCGGTAAGAAAATCGACTGCGTGGTGTGGGCCTTTTATACGCCAGACGATGCCGTTAAAAACCAGCGAGACTACCACCCAAACAAGGCTGCGGCGCGCCGCTGCGCGCATGCTCAATTCGCGGCCGCGCCGACGGAACGTGAGCAGATCAATCCCAATGGCGACGAACACGCCAACGTGAAAAGCGACCCAGAACCAGATGCTCGTCGTCACGCGAGGCAGGGTTTCATGCGCAAAGCTGTGCGGCAATCGCAAATTGCACTACACGCGGATGCGACCTATACGTCACGGAGACATATTTGTCCCCACCAATGGATGTTGAATTGGAAAAACTGGTCGAAGCTGGAAAGCTCACTACAAAATCCGCAGGCCAACTGGAAAGGTTAAAACCGGGTACATTTTGCCTGCACAAAAGTTGGGGTTTCGGTCGCGTCCGCGAATGGAACCTGTTGCTAAATCAAATCGTCATCGATTTTGCAACCAAGAAGTTTCATCCGATGCAGGCGCAATATGCGGCAGAGAATCTGACGCCGCTGGCACCGGAACATTTTTTGGTCCGAAAGGCCACGGACATCGAATCAATTAAAAAACTGACGAAGGAAAATCCGGTCGCGTTGGTGCAAAACATTCTGGAAAGTTTGGACGGCAAGGCCAGTGCGCAGCAGATCGGAGAATGGCTCATTGGCGATGTCTTTACCGAAGCGGAGTGGAAACGCTGGTGGGAATCGACCAGGAAAGCGCTTAAAGCAAGTGGCCGGTTCTCGATCCCTGCGAAAAAGGCCGAGCCGATCCAAATCCGCGGCGAAGGGGTGTCGCACGCGGACGAGTTGCTCGCGGCGTTCAACAAGGCCAGGCAGCCGAAGCAGCAAATCGCAGCAGTCGAGCAGATCATAAAATCTCACGAGCAATTCAAGGAACCCGAAAAACAACTTCAGCCGATTGTGGTAGCGATCGAGAACGCTGCAGCGCGCAACCAGAAACTGCATCCTGAGCTGGCATTTGAGCTCATTATTGCGCGGGATGATTTGCTCGAGCGTGTTCCATCGCTGCACGTCACACACATCGGCCTGACTCTTTCCAAATTGATTGTGGAAGATGAAAAGCGTTTGACATTGATCCTGCCAAACTTGCCCGCGGTAAAAGAGAAACGCGTTTTGCAGGCCCTGCCAGCCGCGTTGGGAGCAGACTGGACAGAGCGGGCCTTGCGTCTAATGGAGGCGAGCCACGGTCGAATGGTGGCGCAAATTCCGCGCATCTTAACCGAAGGCGGGCAACACGCCGAGCTTCGGTCGATGTTGGAGCGAAGTATTCGCGAACATTCAGCCACGAGCGAGATGCTGATTTGGTTGTGCGGCGAAAAAAAGACTTGGAGCGACCTGATTACGCCGGATTTGCTTTGGGCGATCCTTGCCGCGCTCGAGCGCGAGCAGCATAATTCTCCCGGTCGCGCCAGCAAGTTGCAGAGGGCATTGGTTGATGACCGGGAATTGCTTGGGGAGATCTTTAAGAAAGTCGATGTCGGCCTGGCGCGCGATGCGATGCGGCGTCTCCAACTAACGCCATTGTTCGATGAGTTGACCAAACGATCGCTCCTCGCAAGGATGGTTAAAGTGTATCCGGAACTGGAAGCCATGATCGCAGGCGCAGAACCGCAGGAAAAAACTGCGCCCCTCATTGTGTCCTGGAGCAGTTTGGAAAAACGCAGAGCCGAGTACGAAGAGGTCGTAAAAGTAAAAATTCCCGAGAATACGAAGGAGATCGCGATTGCTCGGTCCTACGGTGACTTGAGCGAGAATTTTGAATTCAAAGCGGCGAAGCAAATGCAAAGTGTGTTGATGCGCCGCAAAGCCGAGTTGGAGCTAATGCTGCACGACTCGAGGGGCACGTCATTTGAGAATCCCGATACATCGCGAGTCTCTATCGGCACCATCGTGACGTTGCACAATGAGAAGACTAATACCGATGAGGCTTACACCATCCTCGGTGCGTGGGACGGCGAACCCGATCGCCACATCATCTCGTACCAAACCGCCATCGGCCAGGCGCTGCTCGGTCATGAAGTCGGCGAAACGGTTTCCTTGAACACTGAGCACGACACCGCTCAGTTGACAATCGTTTCCATCGAGCCGGCACGTCCGGACCAAATCCCGCCAGCGCTCGATCGCCCGAGCGAACCCGCCGTCGAGACAGCCGTGGCTGAGTAAGTGCAGCGTCTGGGGAGCACAAGCGTCCCGCGTGCTGGCGAGAGCGTCTCGTGATCGCAAACTTTTCTTAGGCTACCGACTTCCGTTCCGCGGTTCCTATCGAGTTGTTGAGATGAAGATTTCAGCGATGCAAAAGGCCCCCAGGGCGCCCGGCTAAATCAGCAGTTCGTAGGAGAGAATGCTCAGGCAGTACATTGCCGCGGTTTCCACTCGCAGAATGATTGGGCCTAGCGTAATTGGCTGGCAACCGTGACGACGTGCTAACGCAAGCTCCGCCGGTGTGAAGTCCCCTTCCGGTCCGACAAGCATCAAAACGCTTCGCGGACGATCTCTGTGTTCGTTCAAATAGGTTTCCAGAATTTCTTTTAACTGCTGGGCATCGGGTTGGAGTGATCCGATCAAGCGAAGATCGAATGGCTGGTCCAAAACGGAAAAAAATTCCGCCGATTTTTTCGGCGTGTGAACACGCGGCAGCCAATTCTGGCCGCATTGTTTGGCCGCCTCGATTGCGATCTGTTGCCATTTCGCCTGTCTTTGCAAGCGGCTTTCGGAATCGAGTTGCACAATCGTGCGGTCCGAAATGATGGGCACAATTTCGGCTGCACCAATCTCGACTGCCTTCTGCACAATGAGGTCCATGTTTTTCCCTTTTGGGATTGCCTGTCCCAAAACAATCTTGCAGCGCAGCCGCGCCGTTTCTGCTTCATGCAATTTTCGCAACCGAATTTCATCATCGTCAATCGATGCAATTTCCGCCGTAACTTCGCGGCCTACTCCGTTGAAGAGCACAACCTTATCCCCGGCTTGCACGCGTAGGACGTTGCGAGCGTGGTGAGCCTCGGACCCGCCCAACGCTAGCGCCTGAGGGTCCCAGTTCTCCGGCGCAACATAGAAGCGATGCATGGGCAGATGAGGATCCGAACTACGAGTAGTCAGCAGCGATAAGCGAGTTCAACGACGCTAGGTTCGGGATCGCATTGCTGATCGGCAGCTGTACACCGCGCTGTTTCAAAGCAGCGAGCAGGCGTTCTGTAGGAATATTTCCAACCAGTGCATCCTGCGCGAATGGGCATCCACCGAGGCCGCCGATGGCTGAATCAAAACGGCGGCAACCGGCGTCATACGCAGCGAGTATTTTCGATTCAGCTTGGGCAGGAGCGCTGTGCAGGTGCACACCGACGTCAGCATCGAGGTTCTGATTCGTCACAGACTCAAGAATACTGCGAATCAAATCAGGGTTCGCCATGCCGACAGTGTCGGCAAGCGAAACGGATTGTACACCTAGACCGATAAGTTTATTGAGCGCCTCGCGAACCTTGGCCTCATCCCACTGATCGCCATACGGGTTTCCAAACGCCATCGAAATGTAAACGACAGTGCCTAGTCTCGCTTCGTCTGCTTTTCGCTTAATCAAGTCCAGAACTTTGTAGCATTCGTCCACTGTCTGATTCTGGTTCTTGCGCAGAAAGGTCTCGGAGATGGAGCAAGGAAAACCCAGAGTTGAAACCGCGCGCGTGGCAATGGCGCGCTCCACGCCCTTTTCGTTCACCACAACGCCGATGATCTCAACGTCGTTAGGCAAATCAATTTGTTCCAGCACCTTTTCGCTGTCGGCCATTTGCGGAACAGCCTTGGGAGACACAAAGCTAACCGCATCGATGTGTTTGAACCCCGCGTCAATCAAGCTGCGCAGGTACCGGCGCTTCAGCTCGGCGGGAATTTGCCGGCTGAGGCCCTGCCACGCGTCGCGCGGACACTCGATCAATGTGACGGCGTTACGAACCACGGAATTACTGCGCTTACGTAAAGAATTCCTTCGCGCGGTCGAAGAAACTTTTGCGGATTGGAGTGTTTTCCTCGCCGCAAAGCGCGGCGAACTCCTCGAGCTTTCGGCGTTGCTCTGAATTCAAGTGCGAGGGCACTTCCACGATCAGACGCGCAAATAGATCGCCGTGGCTGCGGCCGTTCACGTTTGTTATGCCTTTGCCACGGAGCTTGAACATTTGTGCGCTTTGCGTACCTGCGGGGACTTTAACATGCGCCTTGCCTTCAAGCGTCGGCACGTCGACCTCGCCGCCCAATGCGGCAACGGAAAACGGGATTGGCACATCGCAATACAAATCGTCGGCTTCCCGGTGAAAGATCTTGTGCTCCTTAATGTGGACCACCACATAAAGGTCACCCGCTGCGCCGCCACCGATTCCAGCCTCGCCGTTTCCCGGCGAACGTAGCCGGGTACCCCCTCGGATTCCCGCAGGAATTTTCAACTTGATTCGACTTAGCTTTTCGACACGCCCTTCGCCGCGGCATTTCTGACACGGCTTTTCGATAATCTCACCGGCGCCGTGGCAGCGTGGACACGTTTGCGAGACATGAAAAAAACCACGCGAACTAATCACCTGTCCGCGCCCGTCGCATGTCGGACAAGTTGTTTTACGCGAACCTGGCTCAGCGCCGCTCCCATGGCATTTGTCGCAGGCATCAAGCTTCTCAATCTCAATCGTCTTCTCTGCACCGAAAGCCGCGTCCTCCAATTTGATTTCCATGTCGTACCGCAGATCAGAACCACGACGCCGATCATCTGAACGCGCCCCAGCCCCGCCGCCAAAGAACGTCTCGAAAATTCCGCCGCCAAACCCGCCGCCGCCGAAAACTTCGCGGAAGATTTCGAACGGATCGTGAAACCCACCACCGAAACCCGCGCCACCTTGTGCGAAGGCGGTGTGACCGAAGCGATCGTAGGCCGCGCGTTTGTCTGGATCCATCAGGACGTCGTACGCTTCGCCCAATTCTTTAAATTTTTCCTCGGCGTGCGGATCGTCCGGATTCTTATCAGGATGGAACTTTACAGCGAGCTTGCGATAGGCACGCTTGATTTCTTCACCGGCGGCGTTTCGTTCGACGCCGAGCACTTCGTAGTAATCGCGTTTATCAGTAGCCATCAAAGCGAGAGTCCTACGTGACCAATCTGACTAATTCGTAAAGCAAGCGAGAATGCTCACTACTTCGCAGGACCGCTGGAAACAACGACACGCGCGGGTCGCAACAGGCGATCCTTAAACCGATAACCTCGCCGGGTCTGGCGAATGACTGTCTCTTCAGCGGTATCGCTCGGCTCGTGGGCAATCGCTTCGTGCAGGTTCGGATCAAATTTTTTGCCTTCGGCTTCAATCGTGTGCAGGCCGTTTTCCTCAAGCAAATCGTTCAGTTGTTTTTGAACCAGAACCATTCCGGAATAGATCGGAGATTGCGCGCTATCCGTTTTCGCCGCTGCCAACCCAAGCTCAAAGTTGTCGAGAATTGAGACCAATCGCTGGAGCAACGAGCTGTTGGCGTATTTCACCGCATCTTCCTTTTCGCGGGCGGCGCGTTTTTTGTAGTTGTCAAAATCAGCCTGGCTGCGTAGCGCGAGGTCGCGGAACCGGTCGAGATCGGCTTGCAAGCCGGCCAATGCATCTTCGGGATCGGCGCCGCGTGCAGCCGCACCGGAGGGCTGCTTCGCCTGCGTTAACGAATTCATTTCTTCGCGTTCAGGGGTTGGAATCTTTTTCATGTTTTGCGGATCGCTATTAAGGTCATGTCATCGTTTTGCGGCACCGAACCGGTAAACTCTCGCACGTCCTCGATGATGCTCTTTACAATCGCCTGGGCGCCATCGTTCGCGCTGGCACGAACCGACTGCATCATGCGATCAACGCCAAACTCGTCTCCATCGGAGTTAAGCGTCTCAGTAAGGCCGTCGGTGTAGAGAACGAGGCAATCGTTGCGTTCCAGCGGTACCGCGAAATCGACCGTAAGCCTATCGAACACGCTTCCGCTGTCAATTCCGACGACCATTCCCGGCGACTTCACTGGCGTTACAGTTTGCGACTGCCGCTGGTACCATAGCGGCGCATCGTGTCCAGCCCGCGCAAGCGTGACGCCATCATTCTGATGATTCAGGACCAGGTAGGCCATACTGATAAACATGTCTTCTTTGATGTCCGGATAAAGCTGCCGGTTTACTTTTCTCAAAACATCCGCCGGAGATGGATTCCGGGCCGCTTCTGCACGCAACACGCTGCGGCAAATCGCCATGATCAGTGATGCAGGCACGCCTTTGCCGGAAACATCTGCGATTGCAACGCCAAGTCGCTCGTTATCAACATGGATGTAATCAAAATAATCGCCACTCACCTGGCGGGCTGGCACATTAATCCCGCTAATTTGGAACCCATTGATCGCCGGCGCCTCAGATGGGAGCAGGATGCGTTGAATGTCTCGCGCGATTTCGAGATCGTGATCCAGCCGTTTTTTTTCGTTGGCCATCGAATAAATGATCGCGTTATAGAGCGCGAAGGCCGATTGCTCAGCGATAGACTTGAAAACGACAAAATCAGCCTGCGAAAAAGGCACACCCTTTGGACCGTTGGCCAACGCCAGAACACCGAGATCCTGCTCGCCATATTGGAGCGCTGTTGCCATTACCGACACGCTGCCAAAAGCGCTTGCTCGCAATTTGGCCAACTCCGGCGCTTCCGAGAATTCGTTGAGACAGATAGCCTGACCTGTGTGCCAAACGCGGCCAATCAGTCCTTCGTCCGCACCAACCGAATGGAGCCGCAGGAAGCTTTCCAAGGCGATGGGATTGGCAGCAGCTTGTTGTAAAATGTGTGGCGGAACATCCACCAGCGGCGGACAGCCCTTGGAAATGAATGCGGGCGTGACCTTGCCACCCGTCCGATCCGTGACATAGAGCGCACCGCCGTGTGCGTCAAGAATCCGCACAGCCCCCTCCACAACGAGTCGATGCAGTTCCTGAGGACGGATTGCTCCCCGGAATGCTTCGCCCAGTCCATGGAGGAAATCGAAGACGAGTGTCTCCTCGACCTGGATCTCTTCATGCGAGCGCTCTAGTCTGCGAATTCGCCGAGTCTGCAGATAGACGGTGATACCCCAACCAGCCAGAGACGCGATAAGCAGTCCAAGGAGAAGAGTCGGCCACATTGCGCGAGGCCAGCTTACTTCGAAGACGTCTCGTGATGAAGGTCTTGTCTCAGGAAGTCGAGAACGTCCTTAAAGCGAAAGATATTCTCGGGCGCCGCCTCACAAAGCGCCTCGTGTGCTTCGAGCATCGTTTCCGCCTGCTCTCTCTTTCTGGAATCTAGCGTTGGGCTTTTCGAAGCTTGTTCAAGCGCCTCACATGCAGGCGCACCGGTGCCATCGCTATGGATATCGAATATCTGATCCAATCCGAGCCCGGAAAGAAGCTGCTGACTCCGATTGCCGCAATGAACAATATGAAGGTGTCCGCGCCCGAGTTCCTTTAGCCGCAGCGCCACGCTTGCCATCGTTCCCATAAATGTGGAATCCATCATCGCGCAATCCGCCAAGTCCAGCACAAATTCACGATATCCGCGATCCAACATTTCGCGCGCGAACTCCTTGAGGTTGCCGCTATTAAGGAAACTACCTTTTCCCTCCACTTTCACCCATACGGTCGGTCCTCTTACCCCAACTTGAATTGACGAGTCCACAGTTACTCTTTCAAACGATACCAGCCCGAAACCCATGCTGTCAAACCTCGCAGCGCATGGGAAAACCCCTCATCAACTTATTCGAAACGGCGCTTAATGAGCCGCATCGACTCGAACCTTCGAGACACGCTCAAGAACACCGAAGCGCGTCCCGGCAGCAGTCTATTCCCACAGAAACGACCGATTTTCCGCCACGATTCGGCCGTTCGCGATTAGCAGGCATCGCCAGGCAATTACCCGGCCATCATCAAAGTAATCGTCACCAATCACCTTGAATTCGGTCCTGTGAGTGCCGCGCACGTTTCTATATGTGATCTCCTGCGCCTGGGTGTGTTCGTGCAATTTCTCCTGACGGTATTCCAGACGCACGGTGACGTCCGCGGGGCGTTTGGTCCGCCAATAAAAATCGAAGTAATTACCGAAACGCTGCCGTTGATCTAGCCCGGTAACCGCGCCGTAGAGACGGTATTGCCTCTCAAAAACGATTGGCGCATCCTGAAGCGTAGAAGTTTTCTGGTTCGGTTGGTTGTTCTTCCCGCCAACCTTGTTGGACGAATCGTGCGCGCGCTCACTCGGCTTTAGGCCCCCCTTTTCACTCATGAAGAAGAGCTTGGTTTTTCGAAACTCGAAGTTTGGGTCCAATGCCACCGGCATCGCCGTGACTTTCTCGACAACTTTGGGTTCTTCCCGTACTCCCCTCCCGGAAACGGAAACAGCCATAAAAGCCAAAATTAGAAGTCCGGCGGCGAATCTCATTTCCGTAATAAAGCGGCCCCTTGAAGCAGGTGTCAACGCACAACCATGGTGCTCATTGGGGCATGCTATGGAACTCACGCAAATTGGGAAGTAATTTTCTGGGTGATCGAGATTTCTTATCAGCGCGGGGTCTATTTGCCGCAACAAGATTTTTGGCTGGACCCATGGGACGCAAAATCTTTCGCGTTCGTGTCTCACGCGCACAGTGACCACATCGCACCGCACCAGGAGGTGATCGTTTCGGAGCGCACAGCACGCCTGATGCAGGCCCGCTTACCGGGCTCGCGAATCGAGCATCCTCTGCCATTTGGCGAGAGACGATCTATTCGCCACGTCGATGTGATGTTAATACCCGCCGGGCATATCTTTGGGTCAGCTCAGTGCCTTGTTTTCGCTGATAAGGAGACGCTGCTCTACAGTGGGGATTTCAAATTGCGTCCTGGCAGGTCCGCCGAGCAGGCAGAGTGCCGTCATGCTGACACGCTTGTCATGGAAACGACCTTCGGAGTACCGCGGTATCGGTTCCCACCCACGCAAGAGGTGATCGACCAAATGGTTGCCTTCTGCATCGAAACCATTAACGCAGGCGAGGTGCCCGTGCTGTTGGGATACTCGTTAGGAAAAGCGCAGGAAATCCTGTGTGCGTTCGAAGGGGCCGGTTTGACTCCCATGCTGCATGGCTCGGTTTATCAAATGACGCGCATCTACGAACAACTGGGGCAATCGTTTTGCAAATACATGCGATACAATCGAAACGACGTGGCAGGCAAAGTGTTGATCTGTCCGCCGAGCGCGAACCGCTCGCCGATGCTGGAGAAAATCCCGCGAAAACGTATCGCGTTGATCAGTGGATGGGCCGTCGATCCACAGGCGGTGTATCGCCACCAGGTCGATGCCGCATTTCCTTTATCTGATCACGCGGACTACGACGATTTACTTCGGTACGTTGAATTGGTGCAACCGCGCCGTGTGTTGACGCTCCACGGCTTTGCCGCAGCTTTTGCCTCAGATGTTCGCGCCCGCGGCATCGAGGCGTGGGCGCTGACTGAAGAGAACCAGATGGAACTGCACTTCGGACGCAAAGAGATCGCGACCCAGTCGGTACCTGGAAATTCCAGCGCGGTACGGGCTTCCGACAAGTCGACGCAACAATCTGAATTTCTCGATTTCGCAAATGTCGGTGAAACCATCGGTGCGACGCCGGCAAAACTGGAAAAGATCCGGTTACTATCCGATTACCTGCGCAGCCTAACAAGTGAGCAACTTCCGATTGCTGTTACGTACTTCACCGGAAGAGCATTTGCCCAAAGCGATCCAGCCATATTGCAGGTCGGATGGTCCGTAATCTTTCGGGCATTGCAGGACGCGACCAAAATCAGTGAGCCTGAGTTTCATCGAATCGCCACCAAACATGGTGACGCTGGGAAGACTGCATTTGAAGTTCTCGATCAACGGACGACGCCGCAGCCATTCAGTATTGGCGAATCGGCCGAATTGTTCCAAAATCTTCGTCGTGCTAGCGGACCGATCGCCAAGGCAAAACTGCTGCGCGAACGATTTTCGATTTTATCCGCGCGCGAAGGCGCGTACGTGGTCAAGGTTTTGACAGGCGACCTGCGCATCGGTTTGCGCGAAGGCCTCGTTGAAGAAGCCATCTCCAAGGCGTTTGATGCTTCCCTCGAGGAAGTGAAACAGGCCAACATGTTGTTAGGCGACATCGGCCGGACGGCGGTGCTGGCTTCAGGCAAAGAGCTGCAGAGTGCCGAACTATCAATGTTTCGTCCCATAAAGTGCATGCTCGCCACTTCTGAACCGACCGCGGAGACGGTCTGGAACCGCTTTATGGAAGCAGCCAGCGTTCAGCGGGACCAGTCGGGATCGTCAAGCCAACTGACGGTGTACGTTGAAGACAAATTCGACGGGATTCGTGCACAGCTTCATCGCAGCAGAGACAGGGTGGAGATTTTCTCGCGCGATCTGAGGCGAATTACCCGGCAATTTCCGGAATTGGTTGAGCAAGCCACAAGGTTTGACCGAGAGCTAATCGTTGACGGCGAGATCATCGCTTTTGACGAAGGACGACGCTTAACCTTCTTCGATCTGCAAAAGCGACTTGGGCGCAAGGAGGACACTGCTGATCTGTTTGCCGGAGCGGCAGATGTGCCGGTCGCCTTTGTGATTTTCGATCTTCTCTGGATAAACGGAAGTTCGCTAATGAAAACTCCGCTTCGCGAACGGCGCGAACAGCTCGGCAGACTCGTATTGCCGCCCCAATTTCAAAAGGCGGTTGTTACGCCAGCGCATTCTGCGACAGAGATTGAGCAAATTTTTCAGGATGCGCGGCGGCGCTTAAATGAGGGTCTGATGATTAAAGACGCCGAAAGTTTTTATCTCCCCGGCAGTCGCGGAATGTTTTGGTTCAAACTAAAACGCGAACTAGCGACACTGGATGTGGTCGTTGTCGCGGCGGAGCTTGGCCATGGGAAGCGCAACCATGTGTTAAGTGATTATACCTTCGCGGTGCGCGACGAAACGACCGGCGAACTCTTGCCAATTGGCAAAGCCTACAGCGGATTGACCGATGTAGAGATTGCAGAGTTAACAGAGCACTTCAAACAGAACACGATAGCCGAGCACGGCCGCTACCGTAGAGTGAAACCCAATGTGGTGCTTGAGGTCGCTTTCAATTCAATCCAGCCCAGCACTCGTCACGCCAGCGGACTCGCCCTGCGTTTTCCAAGAATCAAAGCGATTCGACACGACAAAAACGTCGATTCCATCGACACCCTTCAATTCGCGCGCGAGCTTGTCATGCAGTCGACAAATTCTGAACCTGAGAAAAGTGCCAAGTAGCGCTCAGAATTACTCTCGTGTAGGCGACGGACTCGGCGAAACGGCTTGGTCCGTGGAAGGAGCCGCTGCCTGGTTTGGTGGTGACACCCCAACTCTCCTTCTTTGCCCCTCTTCCATTTTGTGCTGCCTCTCGGCAAGGCGCTCCTGCATTCGTTGCTCTCGCTCAGTTCTGAGCTTGCGAAGGATCTGCAATGAGGCCTTTTAGCTCAGGAGGAACTGTCCGCTGAGGCTCGGCGGGAGCCGGAGCTATTCTGGGCACCGAGGAACTCTCGGTTTAGCGACCAATTTCTCTCGTTGCTCCAGTGCTTTCTCTCTTTCATCCAATGCCTTATCGCGCGCGTCCAATTCCGTTTTCTGCTGAGTGAGTTGTTGCTCAGCGGTTGAATCCTGTTTTTGGCACGAGCAAACCAGCGCTAAAGGGATCAGCAACGACAGGGCAAAGTTTTTTCGTTTTACTGGTGAATTGGACCTTTTTTTGTAGTGGACGAAGAAATCGGAGAGGTTTTCGATGTTAAACGAAGTTAACGCTCTTGTGGCTTCGGCGAAGTTGTCGATCGAACTGTGACTCCTTCGACGATGTCACGCCGGAAACGCTGGACATTGGCAAAAACCGCCAGTATCGCGAAGCAAATCACAATTATTGCCATTAGCAGAATTGCGGCTTTTGAAGCTCGGCGGGCTTGAGATTCTTCGGTCCTGTTGTCCTGCAGAGTCACTGCCCAGTATCCAAGTGAACATCACAAGCGCAAGCACGCCAGCGCACATCACTCCAGGCGCAGCGCGGAGATGGCTTTCATGACACGATCGCTCAGCGCGGCGTACAGATTCTTTCCCGGCGGCCCGAGATCGGCTGCGTTGAACAAAATCGGTTCACCAATCACGATTGTAATTGGCACAAGCCGAAGACCGCCTCCTTCCCGCGGCAGCGCTTCGCGAGCGCCGAAAATCCGCATCGGCACGACCGGCGCGAGCGTTTTTGCTATAACCAAACCCAACCCGGGCTCCGCCGGCTGAAGGTTGCCGTCCAGTGTGCGCGAGCCTTCGGGGAAAACCAGCACGCCGTTACCCGCCTGCAACAAACGGATCAAAGCTTTGATAGCGCTGCGATCAACGCCTTCCTGATTCACCGGGATCACGTTCACCTTTGGCAAAACCCTACCTAAGAGCGGAACATCCAGAAGCGTTCGGCGGGCGAGAAAATAAATCGGTCTATCGCACGTGATCCCTGCCAGTGGCGGATCCAGATAGCTTTGATGATTCATAGCCAGGATCACTGGCCCGCTTTGAATCATCCGCTCTTGATGAATAACGCGAAACCGGAACAACAGTCGGCCAGCCAGTCGGCTTAGATTATAACCAACGCAATAATAGAAATTCATTCGCCGAGCGCGCGATTTGTGATCTGAACATCGCTAATCGGCAAACCCAATTGCTCAAGCCGGGTGATTATCTCCGTCACCACTTGTTCGACCGTCACATGCGAAGTGTCGATCACGTGCGCGTCTTTCGCTTTCACTAGTGGTGAGACGGCCCGGGAGACATCATCGCGATCGCGAATGGTGATTTCGTCGCGCTCCCCTTGGGCGGCGCGACGTTGCAGACGCACCTCAGGAGAAGCATCGATATAGAATTTGTACGGCGTATCGGGAAAAACGACCGAACCAATGTCCCGCCCTTCGATTACGACGTCACACCCTTCGGCACAGTCATGAAGTCTCCGTGAAACGATTTCGCGAACTCGCGGTAATTTGCTCACCCGAGAGACGCTCTCGTTCACGCGGTCATCGCGTAAATGTTCGGCAGTGTCGATCTCGTTGACGACGATGCAGGCCTCATCGTCTCGAACAAGGCATGTAAGCGCCGCTGAATCCAGCGCTTCGGCGATGCGCTCGCTCTCCTCAGGCCGAATCTTGTTTTGAAGGAGATGCCAGGTGATCGCTCGATAAATTGCACCCGAGTTGACGTAGACAAAACCGAGCTGTCGCGCAAGCTGGCGCGCAACACTGCTTTTTCCCGAAGCTGCGGGACCATCAATGGCGATCACGCTGTGGTGCGAAGCGTATGATCCCATGTGTAGTTCGCGCCTAACGAAACCTAATTAACTCTCCTGTGCGGGCACAGGAGCGAGCGAACCGATGACTGGCGTGCTAACCTGCATCCGCTTCGGGTTGGTAAATTCCTCAAGAACTGCCTCGAATCCCGGATACGATTTACGAATACATTCAGCATCTTGGATAATCGTCTCACCTTCAGCAAACAGGCCCGCTATCGCAAAGGCCATGGCAATGCGATGATCACCGAAGCTCGGCAAACGTGCTCCGTGCAACGGCGCCGGACCGTAGATTTCAAGCCCGTCGCTTAGTTCGGCGACTTGCGCGCCCATGGTCCGCAGATTGTGTGCGATGGCCGCAATGCGATCGGTTTCTTTTACGCGCAGCTCCTCTGCATGCCGGATCGTCGTTTTGCCGCTCGCCAAAACACCTGCGATGGACAAAATCGGCAACTCATCAATGAGCTGCGGCACTTCTTTCCCCTGAATAACAGTAGCTTTTAGCGGCACACCGGTGACCTCCACCACTCCGCGCGGCTCAAGGTGCTCGACCTCTTCAACGGCTTCGCGAATGTGCGCGCCCATTCGAAGCAGCACACCCAGCATCGCGGTCCGCGTATCATTTAATCCAACGTTGCGGATCAGCAGATGTCCACGCTGCTGCGCCGCAGCAGTGACCAACCAAAATGCTGCCGAAGAAATGTCGCCGGGAATGTCGAAATCCCGCGACTCCGGAACCTGATCGCCAAAAACGCTAACGCTCCCAGCATCTTCTGTGGTCGTGCGCACCAGGAAATAATTGAGCATCTTCTCCATGTGGTTTCGTGTCGGCACTGGTTCTTCAATTGTGGTTTTACCTTTCGCGAAGAGACCGGCCAAGAGCAACGCAGCTTTCACTTGTGCGCTTGCTACAGAAGGGCGGTATTGAATTCCACGCAACGACCCGCCATGAATGCGCAACGGCGGCGTTCCGTCGGGACCTTCGCCAACGACGCTCGCGCCCATCTCACAAAGCGGCGCGATCACCCGGTCCATTGGGCGTTTGGACAAGCCCGGATCTCCTACTAGCCGACTCTCGAATTTCTGACCGGCCAGCAGACCGGCGAGAAGCCGCATGGTCGTACCCGAATTGCCGCAATTAATTTCCTGTGGTGGCGAGGTGAGGACCCGCTTCTTTCCGTGAACGATTAGAGTGGCCGGCTCGGGTTGTTCGATCTTAATGCCCAACGCGCGCATTGCGTTCACGGTTTGCATGCAATCGTCACTCGGTAAAAATCCGCGCAGCGTGCACACTCCGTTGGAGAGAGCGGCCACGATCACCGCGCGATGCGAAATGCTCTTATCGCCCGGTACCGTGATTTCGAGATCGATCCGGGGCGCCCGCTTTACCCGCAACTCCATAAAATGAACCTAAACTTGCTGATGTTCATGCCGCATGTTCGCATGGTAGGGCTGTGCTGCGTTAACCCGGTATTCAATATCCCCGCATTGGCGGAACTCCAGGGCCGCTCGTTTTACGGCACGAGGAAAATCTTGTCGGTGTAAGGATCCTTTACTTCTGTGCCGGGAGGGAATCCTTCCACATCGATATATTTACCGGGGGAATACGGACTCTCCACCAGATGCGGTTTGCCGGGAACAGGGATTCCGTACGGATAATCTCCCTTTGCCACCTTTGTCGGCGGCGCAGCTGCGGGCGGAGGTGACGATGCGGTTACCGGTGGAGGTGTAGTTGTTGGTTGAACCGGTCCATTCGGGTTAAACGGCTGCTGCGGCGGCGGGTATTCTTGCGGTTGCGTTGATGCATAAGTCGACGCCCGATGATGCTGCGTCGTTGGTGGTGGCGGCTCCTCAGCGCATGAGGCCAAAAAGAAAACCGCAAAGAGGGCGAGCGGGAGTGAAAACTTCATAATGAAAATTTGGGTAACCGTATCCGGACTCCGACTCGTTGCCAACGATTAAATCACGCTTTGTTCAAGCTGCGGATTTGTTGAAAAGAACAGCACAAATACAATATGGCAGCACGCGTCATCCGAATCCGAAGTACGAATGCACGACAATTCACATCCAGAGATTTTAGTCGTCGATGATGATGCGATGAGTCGGAGAGTATTGGGCCAACTCCTCAGCGCTGCCGGCTACAGTTGCCGCGTATGCAAAGACGGTGCCGAAGCACTGGACAGCATTCACGATAAGCCCCCTTCGGTTTTGCTGCTGGATTTCGATATGCCAGGGCCAAATGGCGCCGAGGTGCTCCGACGTCTTCGTTCAGACGAAGACCCAACCGTCGCCCAGATTCCCGCTATCATGCTTACGGCCCACGGCAGCGAACAGAGCGAGGTCTCGTGTCTCCAGGCTGGCGCGGACGATTTTGTGACAAAGCCGGTGAATTCTTCGGTTTTGCGCGCGCGAATCGAAAGCCAGCTTCGCCTCCGCTCGATGCGCCGGCAACTTGAGCGGCAAAACGATGAACTTGAGAAATGGCGTCGCGATCTGGAGCGTGATCTGGCAGCGGCGCGCCTAACGCAGCAATCATTGATACCGCAGAAACCGCTGCCGCTCCCGGGTTGGCAGATCGCTACATATTACCGTCCGGTAATCCAGGTCGGCGGCGATATTTACGGCTGGCTTCGAATGAGGGACGGTCGGGTTTTGTTCTGGATCGCAGATGGCACAGGACACGGTGCAGCTGCCGCCTTGCTTACAACGCTAGCAAAACTGCTTTTTCACTACGGCAGCATGGATCACAATTCGCCGGCCAGCTTGATGGAAGGTGTAGACAACGATTTTCGCAGCATCTTTGGCGCGCGCTCATTCATGACGGCGATGTGTGTGGCCCTTGATCCGGCGACCGGACAAGCGCAAGTCGTTGGCGCAGGGCATCCGCCGCTATTGGTTGTTCGCCGTGACGGCACCACAAAATCCATCCCTTCTGTGGCGCCTCCGCTTGGCTTGCTTAAGCGAGCGGCATTCAACGAAACACCTGTCGACCTTGAACCCGGCGACGCTTTCCTTCTGTACACTGATGGCTTGCTCCGGTGGACCAAAGATGAGCGCCATCAAGTAACTCCCCAGCAACTGGAGAAAGTGTTGGATTATTCCGCGCCCAGTGCGGAGGCGTTGCTCAAACCGATCGTAGCGCAAATAGTTCCCAAGAATTCTGCTACAACCGCTCCCGATGATGTGGCGGCGGTCGCGGTGCGCCGGGAAGACCTGCAATAAAAATTTTTGTTTAGCTCAAAATTAGTCTTGCTCTCCCGCAGGCGAAACGTTAGTCAGCCTCCATGCCGAAAACCAAAAAAACTTCCAAGCGCAAACCGAATCCCGCCTTCATGAAGCCGGTCCAGCCGGACGATAAGCTTGCTGCCATCGTCGGTTCGCAGCCGCTCTCGCGGCCGGAGCTTACAAAAAAGCTTTGGGCATACATCAAGAGGCGTGGTCTGCAGGACAAAAAGAAAAGAATCATGATCAACGCCGACGACCAGCTCAGGCCGGTATTTAATGGCAAGAGCCAGGTGAGCATGTTCGAGATGACTAAACTCGTCTCGAAGCATCTGAAATAGATCTAGATTTCCTCCGATAGCCCGACGTTGCCGCGTCGGGCTATTGCAGGCTTGGATAAAAATAATTGCTGCACCGGGCGGTGCGTTATACCGCTCTTGCGCCGGGCTGCAACTGCATCGAAAATGGTCGAGTGAAAACCCCTCGTTTATTTCTCGTCGCAGCGGTTGTCTCGCTGGTTTTCGCTGCCTTCGCGCGCGCGGAATCCAGTTGGCTGCATGATTACAGCAAAGCCCGAGAAGAGGCGAAAGCGAACCACAAACTTCTGTTCCTCAATTTTACGGGTTCTGACTGGTGCGGGTGGTGCATCAAATTCGACAAGGATGTTCTGTCGCAGCCGCAGTTCAAAAATTTCGCACACGACAATCTCGTTCTGGTGGAGCTCGATTTTCCTCGCAGAAAATCCCAGCCTGTAGAGGAGAAAAAGCAAAACATGCAATTGGCCCAGCAATACGAAGTTCTTGGATTTCCCACCATCGTGGTGCTGAACAGCAGCGGCCAAAAGGTCTGGCAGTTCGACGGTTATTTCTCCGAGGGGCCGGACGCGTTCATCGAGCAACTACAAAAATTGCCGAAGGGTTAAGCGACCCGATCGAATCCATCTGGAGTCGATTCTGCGTTACAGCAAGATTCGCGCGGCTGTTGCGAAAATATCAGGCGGATTCTTTTGCCGATTTCTTCCCAGCCGCCTTGGTTTCGCCAGGCGAAGGGGTTTTTACTGACTCAGATTTTGAGGATTTGTCGGCGCCGTCGGAAGCTTTCGGCGCAGATTCCTTCTTCGCGGCTGCCTTGTACGATTCGCTGCGATAATCGGTGCTGTAAAACCCCGAGCCCTTGAAAATCAAACCCGCTCCGGTGCCGAGTAAACGTTTCACCTTTCCGTGTCCCCATTCTGGCAAACGGCAAAGGTCCTTCGGACATTCGCGGAATGGTTCATCACGCATCGACTGGAACGCCTCGAAAGTTTGCCCGCACTTCTGACACGAATATTCGTAGGTTGGCATGAGCAATCTGGCTGGGCTTCAGGCTTTCAGAACGACGCTGGGAAGTCTGCATTAAACAAATTACAATTCAACCCGGGCTCGTGGCCTGGATTGACCAAAGCCGGCTCAAACGCATGCTTGTGATGTTCAGCGACATGAATACCGGTTAGAACAGACGATCAAGGAAGAAGAGGAATGACCGCTGAAAAAATACTCACGAAACATCCACTGGGTAAGACCGGGAAGAATATCGACAGAGAAAAATATGAGACGCTCAAGAAGGCTATCCTGTCAGCCCTACGAAAAAATGACCTCACGCACACCGAATTATTCGGCCGCCTTAACAAGAGCTTAAAAGGCAAGTTCGCAGGAAATATCAGTTGGTATGGCGAAACGGTTAAACTCGATTTGGAAGCTAGAAACATGATAGAAAGAACGCCTTCAAAACCTCAAAAATATCGGCTCAACCCAAACTAACGACTATGAAAACCAACGAACCGACCGTCTACGGCGTCACTAAAATCGCGGAACTCTTTCCCAGCGTCAGGAAGATCAAGA
>DATFXP010000030.1:0-7740 GCA_035315785.1 Candidatus Udaeobacter sp.
CGCGAAAGTAGAGCTATCTTTTTGCATCCGAAGGGGGTCTCTGCATTTATGTTGTGCAAAATGCGTTTCACGCGGACGACTCGTGAGGCCGGCAGGTGTGTGAAGTGTTTTCGGTATGCATGATATGTAACTAACGCCTCATAGGCTGGCGAACCACGTTTGTCCTTTACGGCACCTTGCAGGCGACATGCTACGATGATGGGTCTTCCGATGTACTCGGTTTGGCCATACATTTTCATCCGCGAGACCCAACCGCGATCAATTCCGAATGAAAGCCCCACTATCTTCAGCACGTTTTGCAGATTGGGTTTTATCAACCGCCTATATTCATCGCTGTAAAAGCGGCAAAGCCTCTCGAGAAACGCCATTAAGGCAGAGCCGTCAGTGCCAGCTGGGAACAACAATATCCAACCATCGCCGGTAAATTTATAAGGGTCGAACAACAGATGCTTTTGTTCGGCTGCCAGATGCCGTTTGATCGCAGTCAACAAATCCGTCAGACAGCTTACATCACCGCCGAGCAAAAGCTGCTCCATAATCATAGACGACGAGCACAAGTCGAATGCTACAACTAAGACTTCTTCATCCAATTGGACGCGATAGTACTCCACCCACGACCCAAACTCCTCAAGCATCTCACCAAGTCGCTCAGCGACGACTTTTTTCATTTCTGATTCATGCCTTCCGGCGCATCATAGGAAACTCGTATTTGAATGGCAACCTTGATTCCTGCTGGCGCGAAGTGGTACGGCCAATCAAAACGCGCTAGCGAAATTCGCGCACTGATTTACTTAATGTTTGAATCATAATGACAGACGTGCCAACGATTTTTGACCGAGTCTTACCACTGAATCTTGTCGCGAACACTGTGATCTTCTTTGTCGCGGCGCGACTTTACCTGCTGCCGGTGGTTTCGCGCCTTCGACCGCAACAGATTCTCGTTCCAATACTCCTTCTGCATTCAACGCGGCACCTGGGGATGATGTTTCTAACTCGCGGCGCAACTTATCCCGGATTGCCGCCAGAGTTCGCGTATCCGGCGGCGTTCGGCGATCTGGTGACCGCTATCATCGCGTTTGCAGCAATCCCTTTCGTATTACGCGGCTCCCGTTTCGCCAAGCCGATCGTCTGGCTATTCAACATTTTTGGAACGGTTGATCTACTGCTGGCAATCACAACAGGGACGATTTACAACGCGGTCACGGCAATGGGTCCAGCGTACTGGATCCCCGCTTTTTGGGTCCCGCTGTTACTGGTGACTCACTATGTGACTTTTGTTGTACTTCGACGAGGGGGAACGTTTTGACAACTGCAACGAAGTCGCAACGGCCGGTCACAGCCTTCGAAAAATACGCCTGGTACCTAACGCCCCCTCGAGAATTGCGGCAGTCCAACCCTGAGATTCAGCAAAATTTTGAATCTCACTCTTCCGTTTTGTAGCCGGCATTTTGTTGCTGGGCCAGCAACGCTCCAAATCGTCTTCGAAAACGACGCAAAACGCTTCTTCTCCTAATCTCGCCGCAATCTGTTTGGTCAGAGTCTTCATGTCTTGATATTTGGTCTCCTGTGGGTTTGGCACTACTGAAAATGAGAGAGGTTTTGCGGTGTCACTGAAGATGTATTGACCGCTCACTCGAACGGCGGCACTGCGATGCTTTTTTCCGGAGGCGAAGAAACTGCTGGCGAAACCTTGGAATGAAACCGTTGGAAAAGCAGGCCTGCAATGACGAGCAAGAGGACCGCGATGAAATCGCTGACCCAAAGGTGCAAGCCTGGCAATCTCTCCGAGAACGCGAAGCAGCTTGCCGTAGCCATCATGCTTTTACCGCCCGCTAAAGACCGGTTGAACGGACCTACCTTTGAAGAACTCATGGCGTTAATTGAGACGACTTTTGGCGAGAATAGTCCGCGCAGTCTCGACTACCACGCAGTTGTTACAAACGCCATACACTAGCTGGCTTTACGGCACGCCTGTTACGCCGACCCTTCTTAGACTCGACCCACTCTGGGACCCTTTTGCGCAGCAATCCAGCTTTCCAAAAACTCTGCGAGGAAAAGCAGCACTGAATCCGCTGAAATCTTGGGAAATCATCGCTGGCAATTTCAGTAAAGCCGGATGGAGTTGGGGTCGTATCTCAAGCGCGGATCAAAAGCGCCGACAATTTTGGGTTGCTGCAGAGCGCGACAACGCCAGACGCTTTATTGTGCGAGCGGATGAAAAGCTGACTGCGTTCGTGGAACTGGAATCAGTAATGCCGTAATCAGAACGACTTAGTTTCAATCACGCCGTTTTTGCTTACGCCCTTTCCTTTCGGCAACAAGTTCGAGAACTGCGCGGCGTAATTTCCCGCGGTCTGCTGGACTGTCCATGTCCACTTTAAGGTTCAACGCTTCCGCGACCGTTTTGGCGTAAGCAATGCCCTGCTGTTCGGCCAACCGCTCCCAACGTTCATCAGCCATAACCTCAATAAGATTGGAAACGGAACGCTTCTCAATAGCTGCCATTTGTTCCAGTTTGTTTCGTTGCTCTTCACGCACCGTCAGGTTGAGCTTTGGTTTGTTCTTGTTTTTTTTGGGTTTTGCCATTCGTACCTAAATCGTGCCTTCGATTTCAAGCGGATGCGCCATACATGCGCGTACTTACGCACAGCCTCTGGGCGAGGCTGTACATAAAAATTAAGCGGTGCCGGACGCCTCCTGTCAGGAAAATCCCTATATAAAAATCAGCCGACGCTTGCCTTGACAAACTGCGCTCGACATCCGTATAAAGGGCGCACATCAGTCAGGTTTTTCAATTTTACTTTTCAAAGATTGTTCTCGGGGAACAGCCGCCTCTTACCCTCCCGTCGTGGGGGGCGGCAATTTAGCATTACCATATGGAGACGCTTACTAAACGCATCGAACGTGACCTCGAAGAACGACACTTCTGCGTCGTTTTTGAGGATGAGGTAGAACGCTGCTGGCCGAAGAAAAAACTCAACCAAATGGAACGAGATGAGGAAATCCAAGCTTTTGCCAAATCTCGCGGGTGGAACGCCTTTATTCACAATTCAGAGGGTCTTACCAGGGCGATATTCCTGAATTGGTGAGAGGGCAACGGGCCCATTAGCAATGACTTTTGGTCGAGGGAAGCTCCTGAGGTTTATCTTCCCTGCTGCGCCGGTAGCAACAACAATGCTGACGCACACCGTGACGACGGAAAGCGTTTTGTTGTGCGGGCGGGTGAAATGCTGACTGCGTTTCTGGAATTAGAAAGGGCGGTTCGCGCTCGCTAAGAATTGACCTTCATATGGGAGTCGCGGAGCCGAAAGCCGCCTATGAGGAAAATCTCTATGCAAAAATCAGGTGACGTTACCGATTGACAAACTGCGCTCGACATCCGTATAAAGGGCGCACATCAGTCAGGTTTTTCAATTTAAGTTTCAAAGATTGTTCTGGGGGGAACAGCCGCCTCTCACCCTCCCGGCGTGGGGGGCGGCAATTTTTTGGGAAGCCGACGTTCGTGAGAGAAATGGCAAAAGACAGGAGACGGCCACGCTCAGGCAATTGGCGCGCTAAACGAATAGTGAAACGATGGAAATGCTAGCGAAGCAAATCGAAGAACGGATGCATGGCGTATGGAAGCACTGCTTGATTTACGAGAAGGACTTGGAACGCATTTGGCCGATAAACGAGAAAGATCGAAAAGAAAGGATCGCCCAATTTGCTACGAAATACGGGTTTCATCTGAGGTTCTATGGCAAGGGAATGGGCGCCATATTCGAGAAATGGCCGCAGCAGCAAGCTGGCATCCAAGGCGGCGAAAGCGGACGGCATCAATAACATCGACGGCTCGAATCCGACGCTCTGGAGTAGCGGCTTACGGCTCTTGGAAATCGCCCTTGCGTTCGTGCGTTTCGATCACGTTGCCAGTCGCATCATGAACGCGAATCACGGCATCATGTAACCGGCTACTGTGCATTGCGTAGCCGATTGCATGATCCGGCGTGTCATACCACAGCCGACCGAATGGCAGCGCATCGGAAATTAGGGCAAAGCCGCGATGATCTTTACGGGGGCGAATCCCGTAAGCGTGTTGTCAACAGGTGATCATGCCCGGTCAGCGCTTAGACATCGGGTGTTTGCTTCGCAACTTGCGCTCAAGCCTGTCAAGAGGCGAGAAAATGAGACACGCCAGTTCGGTGTGCTTTCTAAAGAGGACACCGGGGATCGCCATCACCTCGCAACCGAGAGCGCCGCACACGCCAGCAACCACCAATGAGATACCGAGGAACGTGACTGCTGCTAGCTGACCCTTTCCGCGGCCAAGAATTCGTAGCCCGGAGGCACCTGCAACATACACCGCAACGAGAAGGCCCATCGCCACGACGGCCCAGAGGCACTGGCCAAAGGGGCCGATTCGTCGCAGTAGAGCGATATGGATTAGACTATAGACGCCAATTAACCCAAGTATTAGCAGCAACGATCCCACGGCAACTTGCACCGGCACTTGGAAGTAAACAGGGGCTACGTAAATCATCAGCACGAGGCCGAGTAGGATGCGGAGCGCACGTCCCACCGGCAGGGCCTGATCCGGGCGTGGGCGAATCTCGTAAGCGTGCATTAAATTAATGGCAACCGTTACACGTATCGCCCTTCAACGTTTCGCTGCCCTCACGCGTGATCATCGGAACCATGAGAATTGCGGCCACTGAATCTGCCCACCACCATCCAAAAAGCGCGTTGAGAGCAAGGCCTGACAAGTAAGCGCAAAGATCGGTCTGGCGTGAGTCCGCCACGAGCGCACGGCTTTTCAATCGCGACGCTACACGGCGTTTTGCGCGAGCGAGAAGCGGCATGACGACAATCGAGACGGCGGCAAGGCACACACCCACAATGCTTGCTTGCGGTGGTTCTCGCTGAACCAGTGTCTTACCGGCAGCAACCGCGACATAGGCCGCCAGCACAAAAAAACTTATGCCGACAAGTTTAAGAGCAACCTGCTCGCGTCTTTCCCCTGTCTCGTGCGATTGCAATCGCTACAACAGGCTCGCACCGGAAAAACTTTCAATAATCGAATCCACCCCGAAACCAACTAGCGCGATGCTGCCAGCTATGAGACCCGCGCCGATACCAACAACTGCTTCGGTGAGATTCCAGCCAAGCGTGAAATACTCAAGGCGACGACCTTTGCGCGTGTCGCTTTCGTGCAGATCAACGTGTGCAGAATTCGTCGATGACATACTTTGACATCGCCGATGTATTCGTGCCTTTCAATCACATTGCCAGGCTCATCATAAACGCGAATAACAGCATCATGTGAGCGGCTGCGGTGCCGTCCGAATCGAAAGGTGACTGAAATGTCACTAATTTGCTCAGAAGAATCTCGCCAAGAACGCAAGCGGGTTTGTCTACATATATTGCGCTAGCCAAGCCGCGGACGATCTGACACAGATCCAAACCATGGCCTTGGGGCAAACGCTTGGGGCGGTCATTCTTGGGGGGATGGCTGCCCCTCTCACATCAGCGGACTAAAAACTCGCGGAGAATCGCCAGTGTGCTCGTGCGTCTCGATCACGTTGCCGTTTAGAGTGTGAGATTTTGCGTCCGGTTGCAGCAACCCGAAAGACGTGCTAGATCCTGCGGCTGCAATTAGCAACGGTGGCTGTGGCCCTAGAGGCACTGCCTCCAAAGAGGGAGCAATCAATCCATCTTCCTCGACAGAGTAAAAACCTCGCAGATGCGCAATAGTGACGAAGCCGAACGGGACTGATGAATGAACATATGAATATTCTCGCCAAACATGTCGGAGCACAGCTTGAAGAACGGATGTCCATGAGGGCGATCACGGCACGGTTCCCAGATAAGCCCGTCAAACTCGACGATGCCGAGGAGCCCAGGGCTTTGACGACGCTCAAAATGATTTATGAGGGCGGCTCGCTCGATGGCAAGATCGCCGATTTACCCACACGCGACCTCTCCGCCGTCGTGGTTGGTCTTCATCGGGGTAAATGGCATTTCTTTGAAACTTATAAGCGCACGATCCACGTCAATTCTCGTAACCGGCGAACGATCTTTCACTACGCGGGCCTCATTTCTAAATCCAACAACACCTGTTGGTGGAAGAGGCTACTCGCGGTCCTTCGCATCCGCAAACTGAAGGCAATCACAATACCATAGCCGACCGAAAAGCAGCGCATCGGAAATGACATCGACGCCACGATTATCTTTGCGCGGGCGGACTCCATAGAGGTGTTGCAAGCTAGTCATCGCCCGTTCATATCACTTTGTCATTGCCCTGTGGAGGACGAAAACGACAGAATCCAGCCGTGCTAAGCGACTGGGAGATCATTGCTGATAACCTCAGCAACGCCGGATGGAGCTTGGGCTGGGTCTCAGCCGTTGATTGTCAGGGCCGAATGATTTGGATTGCTGGCGCGCATAGCTACGGAAAGCGTTTCATCGTGCGCGCGGACGAAAAGCTGACTGCGTTTCTGAAACTGGACGGAAGGAACCTAGGCGCGAACTTTTATCGCCGGTATTAGCTTGACAGGAGTTAGTGGCTCGGTGGTTAAGATAAACAGCAATGGTCAACTGGGCGTGCCGCCTTCTTCAGAACGCTTCAAGAATGAAATCAAGCCGATGGACAACACGAGCGAATCAATTCTCTCGCTGAAGCCGGTCACATTCCGATACAAGAAAGAAATCGATGCCGATTGCACTCCCCAATTCGGGCTGGTGGCCGAGGATGTGGAAAAAGTTAATCCTGATCTGGTAGTTCGCGATGCAAATGGAAAACCGTATACCGTCCGCTACGACGCAGTGAACGCGATGTTGCTCAACGAGTTTCTCAAGGAGCATCGCAAGGTGCAGGAATTGGAAGCAACTGTTGGGAAACAGTAAAAGCAAATTGAAACGCTTACTGCGGGTCTACAGAAAGTGCGCGCACAGCTTGAACTGAACAAACCTGCGCCGCAAACGGTTAAGAACACTGACTAAAGGTGTCGGATTCGTGAAGAACTGGGAAATCATCGCAGACAATCTCAGCAAACCCGTATGGAGCTTCGACTGAGTATCAGCCGTCGACGCTCACGGACAAACAATCTTCGTTGCTGACGCCCTTCGCGACGAACGCTTGAAACTATCAATAGCTCGTAGCAGGAACAGCTGAGCAATAATTAACAAACTCATATCGACAATGTAGACACCGTCTGTTAAGGGCGCCGCCCGCGAAAAGTAACACTGCTGTCACTCTTTCCATCGGGTCGACAACTCGTTTTATGTGCGACTGAAAAGCTGACCACGCTTTTGGAATTACAACCCGCCGTGCTGACTTAATAGACCTCGATGAGATGAAACGAATCGCTGGCCCCGACATTAGCTGATTGCCGCCCCCCGTGGAGGCTCAATCCAGCGTCGCCTTTGTACAAGACCAGCACAAAAATAGACGAAGATCAAAACGAAGCTTTGCATTGGTATCCAAACGCAGCACAGCTACTACTTAACGAGGACACGCTACATGTTCACGGATCGGTAAAGGTAACATCAGCGTTACATTTCTACTGCAATGTGACGAGGCCATTTGCCTTATAGACAGCGAAATAAAGAAATATTTGTATGAAAACAACAACTTCAACAATCAGTAATTCGCTCAACGATTCGCTGTTACGGTGCGCATTTATTATTATGCCGGTTGTTCTGATGTGCGTTGCCACTTTACCCGGAGCGCGTGCGGTTACTCCGGCACCTGATGGCGGCTAC
>DATFXP010000031.1:0-20791 GCA_035315785.1 Candidatus Udaeobacter sp.
TCAGTCGCCAAAAACCGATTCGATTGGACCGCCGATTAGAACTTCGATTGGGAGTCGCTTCCATTCGTATTCGTAAGGGGGCTGTTTCCACTGAAAATTCTCCGGACAAGTTTTGCGGATCTGCTTGATAATTTCCACTCCGACGCGAAACGGTTGGAATCGTTCGCGATCGATGACGTGAATTTGCGCGCCGCCGCAAAGTTGACCGGCAAATTTTTGGAAGGTTGGCTGGAAATAGTTTTCGCGGAAAAAAACGCCGGGCAACTTAAGGCTGTTGAGATCGGTGCAAAGGCTCTCCGCATCGATAAAAGGCGCGCCAAAAATTTCGAATGGTCGCGTCGTGCCGCGTCCCTCGGAAATATTCGTTCCTTCGAACAGACACATGCCGGGGTAAACCGTGGCGCTCTCGAGGGTTGGCAGGTTGGGGGATGGCATCACCCATGGCAGACCAGTTTGGTCGAACCACATCGTTCGCGCCCAGTTTTTCATTGGGAGGACGGACAGTTCACACTTGGGAAATGCTTCGTCGCGGAATTGCTGTGCGAGTTCGCCAATTGTCCGGCCATGCCGCACCGGAAGGGGATGCATGCCGACGAACGATTTGTAATTCGGATCGAGCACCGGCCCTTCAGTCGTTACGCCATTGATTGGATTTGGCCGGTCCAATACAACGACTGGAATGCCGCATTTCTCGCAAGCACACAGGGCGAGATACAGCGTCCATACAAACGTGTAGTAACGCGACCCGACGTCTTGAAGATCGACCAGTAGGACATCCAGGCCTTCCAGCATTTCTGGCGTCGGTTTGCGATGATCGCCGTAAAGGCTGTAGACCGGGATCTGCAAACGTGGATGCTCGTAACCTTTCCATTCCACCATGTTGTCCTGCGTCTGGCCGAGAAATCCGTGTTGAGGGCCAAAAAACGCGGCGAGGTAAAACAAATCGCCACTATGTCGCTCCAGGATTCGCGACGCGTGTTCAAGCTTTGAGGAAACCGAAGCCGGGTGAATCAACGCACCGATGCGCGCACCGCGAAATTTGTTAGGCCAAAGTTCTTTTAAATGATCAAGCGGCACTTGGACGGGCACAACGGTCTTTTACTACAACAGGCACATTGTAGCGAACCAGTTGTAGGGCGTCTGTCTTAGACGCCGACCAGGGGACACCTGACACAACGTCTCTACGCTCGTTTCCAACGGCGTACGGCGAAAAGCAGGAGAATTGAAACCAGCGTGATTGCTGCGCACGCTTTCGCGAACAACTCGCCATGTCGGACATAAAACGTGAGCTCCGGCTCGGTAGGCACTTTGATTTCACCGGCAAGCACGCCCTCCGTGAATGTGCTGCCCGTGTCATCCCGGAGAATCTGAGTGATGCGGCCAAATTGATTGATGAAACAGGTCACGCCAGTGTTCGCGGCACGGATCATTGGCCGACGCGTTTCTACGGACCGAAATATTGCATTCGCCAGGTGCTGATGTGATCCAGCGGATCGCTCGAACCACCCGTCGTTCGTGATATCTACAAGCACGTTCGCACCAGGACTTGTCTCACTTGGAAGGACAAATTGTCTGGTGAGCTCGCCGATCGTGTCTTCGAAACAGATCAAGGGCGCCACATGGGTATTGCTATCAGTCAGAGTGAACACAGTGTATTCGTTTCCTCCTTTGAAATCGCCGGGTACCTGATCGCCTACAATCTTGGCAAGCAGCGGCACTGTATGCCGACCGGGAACAAATTCTCCAAATGGCACCAGATGGACCTTTCGATAAACCTGGATTCGGTCGCCGCCATCGGAGATAAGAAGCGCCGCGTTATAAACATTTTGTTTGTCCACATCAATCGTTCCCAACAGAAGGTCCGTCTCCGACGAAGCCGCCAAATCCATCACAAATTTGCGGCTTTCCTCATCAGCGAGAACTGGCCCGGGCATCGAGCTCTCCGGCCAAACCAACAAATCAGGTGGGGGATTTGAGCGCAGTGCGATTTGACTCAACCGGCGAAATTGATCGAAAATTCTCCTGGTGAACTCCGGATCGAACTTCTGATTTTGCGGAATGTTCGATTGCACCGCGGCAACACGGAGTGGTTTCGTGGTTGGTGAAACCTGGGTCGCACGAATTCCGAAAATCAGAACGCCCACAATAGCCGCCATTGTGACCGTAAAATCAAAATGGGGTCGCATTACGCGTGTTCGGGCTTCCACAACCAGTCGATACGCGGTCGTGACGACAATTACGTTGGCAAACGCAACGATGAACGACAACCCGGGGACACCGGTGAACTCTGTGACTTGAATCAATGGCCAATTGTCGTGTAGCGCGACACCGAGGCCATTCCAGCCAAATCCAGAGAAAACCCAGCCACGCAACCATTCAAGCGCGGTCCAGGCCGCCGCGAGGATGAAAGCGAGTCGCAGATTGCTGGTCGATTTTGTCCATGGCGATTGGACAGAGGGAAGTGCTGCGCTTCGGGCTTGAACGAGCATTTGGTCCCATTTGCTCGCAGCGTGTCGTTTCCTCTTGTTAGGTGCTCGTGGCCGCAGCAGATCGCAAAACCATGCCCAGATCGCGAAATACATGGCCATATAGAACTGAAGAACAAACCAACCGAGAACGGTGACGGTCGTGAGCCAGGAGAATACGATCCAAAAAAACGTCAGGCCGGCGATATAACCTAAAAGCATTCTTCGAAGCCAGGGATGACGTGACTCGGTGCCGGAGAACCAAATGGCGGCGATCAACGGGGTCAACGCGATCCAGCAGAACCAAGTCAGGTTGAACGGCGCAAAGCAGAGGGCGTAAAGAACCCCGCTACAGATTGCGGCCAACCACGGCCAGGCTACGACTAATGTTTTCATCGATGCTGCACGAAAGCGACGCGAAGACGCCTGCGCACTCCAAAAGCTGCCGCAAAGCTAAGGACCCATTCGCGTTGAATTTCGCACCAAGTGCCTGCGATGCGTCCTCGCATCGCTTTCATTTTCTCGCTGCGTTCGGTTCCTCTCGCAGCCGCGACTCGGCATCCTTTCGCAGCCAATTCCAGAGGTCCTCCAGATGTTTTTCAACTTCCGCTTTGATTGGATCGAGTTCTGGACTGGTGAATCTTTCGCTTTCCGGCTGGCGGCGCGCAAAAAGGTAGTACTTAATTTTCGGCTCTGTGCCCGACGGGCGCACTGCAATGCGCGTGCCGTCTTCCAAGTCGAGCATCAACATTTTCGCCTTTGGAATCAGATCGCCTTCGACGTCTCTGATCTCATCCGTCTCGAAATTTCTAATGTTCGTCACAGTTGAGTGGAGTATTTCCCGAACCGGATCGGCGGCGTACGATTTCATCAGAGTGACGATCTCGTTTGCTCCTTCTGCGCCCTCGAAAACGAGCGAACAGGTTTTCTCTGCGAAATAGCCGAACTGTGAATAAATTTCGTCGAGCAACTGATCGACCGTTTGTCCACGCGATTTTGCGTAAGCGGCCACTTCACAAAACATGATTACTGCGCCGTTGCCGTCCTTGTCGCGGACGAAATCAGCGCCGCTGTAACCGTAGCTTTCTTCCCCACCGAAAACGTAAAATGAAGAGTGTGCGAGCCGAAGCTGCCGGGTTTCTTTTTCAGCAAGATCGGCATAGCTCTGTCGCAACTGTTCGGGGATCGCGCGCTCGTAAGTTGCCAGCTTCGCGCCGATGTACTTAAAACCAGTCAACGTCTCCACGCAGCGCACACCGTAATAATTGGCGATCGCGTTTTGCAGATCGGTAGTTACGAAAGTTTTGACGATCACTGCGCGCGCCGCGTTTTGCCGGTCCAGCACGGACTTTTCAAATAGCGTTTTGATTCTGTACCACGCCAGAAGCGAACCGATTTGGTTTCCGGTCAGCAATTTCATTTTGCCGTCTTTGCCTCGAACTGCTACTCCAATGCGATCGCAGTCGGGATCAGTAGCGGCGACCAAATCGGCGTTCTCTTTTTCGGCAAGATTGATCGCCATCGTTAACGCTTCGCCGTTTTCTGGGTTGGGCGATTTCACCGTTGGAAACCTGCCATCGAAACAATCCTGCTCCGCTACGACTTGGAAATTGAAGCCAAGCCGGGTCAACATCGGTTTAATGATTACGCTGCCGGTTCCGTGCAACGGTGTGTAAACAATCCGCAGCGATTTCGATTCGCGGATTATGCGGGGATCGAGAATCAACGTTTCGAGCCGGCGCATGTAAGCCTGGTCGATATCCTTTCCGATTACTGTCACTTTTCCTTGTTGCTCCTTAGGAAACGGTGTGAATGACTCCGTCGTAATCGCATTCGCTTTGGCAATGATCCCGCTGGCGGGCGGCTCGATCACCTGAGCGCCATCGTCAAAATAGGCTTTGTAGCCATTGTCATGAGGCGGGTTGTGGCTGGCAGTGATTACGATTCCCGCACTGGCGTGCAGATGACGAACGGCAAACGAAAGCTCTGGGACGGAACGCGGACCATCGAACACAAACGCGTCGCAACCATTTTCAGCTGCGACTTTCGCCGCCAACTCGGCGAACTCTTTGGAGAAAAATCGTGGGTCATGCGCGATCACGATTTTTGGCTTCGCCAAAATTCCCTCGCGCCGATTCCAGTCCTGCAGATAGGCAACAAGTCCGCGCGTTGCTCGATTGATATTAAAGAAATTCATCGCATTCGTGCCGACGCACGGGAATTCTGGTCGTTCGCCTTCGGGCGCATTCCCGCGTTCCGATGTCGTGACGATTTTCCCGATGGTGCGCCCGCGCAGCCCGCCTGTGCCAAATGCCAGGGTCTGGTAAAACCGGTCGTTCAGTTCCTGCCACTTAGCGGCATGGACGAGTTCCTTGACTGATCGAAAATAGAGATCTGACGCTGCCCCTTCGAGCAATGTGCGAATGTTTTTTGCCGATGATGCGATCAGTTGCCCGTGTGTGACGGCCTGTTCGATTTTGGAATTGATCTGTTCCGCATCCTCCGCCATCGCCGCAAACTCTTCCGGCATGTGCCTGCTTTGCAAGCGTTTGTCTTGAACGACTTGGCCGCCTATGGCAGAAAATCAACCCGTGAACGCGAAGCGTTCTTCGGCAAACTCATACAGCGGGAGGTTTGCAAAGCTTCCTTTTTCTACGCAGCCGTTGGTTGGATTGCCGGGATAGTCTCGACAAAAAAATTGACGGAGAACCGCAGTTAACTGGTCCTTCTATGATCTACGTCTCAGGCTCGGCAGAAGTCAGCGCGCGGGCAAGAGGGCGAGTCGCATACCGCCTCCTGCCTTTCGTGTTTCTCTTGTATGTCGTCAATTACATCGATCGCGTAAACGTTTCTTTCGCGAATCTCAGGATGAGCGCCGATCTAGACTTTAGTGATCGCGTGTACGGCCTCGGCGTAGGCATATTTTATCTGACCTATGTTCTTTTCGAGATACCGGGAGCCATAATCGTCGAACGGTGGAGTGCACGAAAATGGATAGCGCGAATCATGATCTCATGGGGCGTAATCACCATTCTGACCGGATTCGTGCAGAGCGCCGGACAGTTTTATGCCGCCCGCTTCTTCCTGGGACTTGCAGAAGCCAGTTTCTTTCCCGGGATGATTGTATATTTGACACATTGGTTCTCTTCACGTGATCGCTGCCGGGCAATTGCGTGCCTCTACATCGCGGTTCCTACTGCTTCGTTGATTGGATCTCCCATCGCGGGGTGGCTTTTAGGAGTTTATTGGTGGCAATTGGCTGGTTGGCGCTGGCTTTTCATCTTAGAGGGCATCCCCGCCATTTTCCTGGCGATCGTCACTGTCTTTTATTTGACGGATAGGCCTTCACAGGCGCGGTGGCTGCCTCATGACGAGCGGGACTGGCTTGTCGGTGAGTTGCAAACCGAATTACAGGCGAAAAAGAGAGCTCGAGATTACACAATACTTCAAGCCTTCTGCGATAGGCATGTAGCATTGCTCATTGCTGCGTGGTTCCTGGCAGCCTGCGGATATCTCGGAAACATCTATTGGATACCGATTTTCGTGAAACGTCTTTCGGGATCCTCGGATCGGGCAGTAACTTGGTTTCTAGTGATCCCAGCTCTGATCGGAATTGTCGGAATCCTTGCCAACGGCTGGCACTCGGACAAGACGAAAGAACGACGCTTACATGCCGCGATACCATTACTGGTCGGGGCATTGTTGTATAGCATGGCGATCCTTGAGCGTCACAATTTTGTAGTTGCGATTTCATTCTTGCTCGTGGGCAGCGGACTGTTTCAGGCGTTTTATCCGCTCTTCTGGTCGCTGCCAACAATGATCCTGAGCGAATCGGCGGCGGCGGCCAGCTTTGGACTCATTAATTCGATCGGCCAGCTTGGCGGACTTGCGGGCCCTTATATCATCGGTTTGCTCAACGATCGAACCCAATCGGTCATACCCAGCTTCGGGTTTATCGCGCTGGTCTTTGTTGGGGCGGCCAGCTTGATTCTTAGTTTAAAGATTCACGATCCGCTTCTGATCCCAGAGGGCTCGAAGTTAGCTTGAACCGCTGATCGATATACCAAGGTCGCCGCAGTGATATCCTCCACAGCCATCCCTAACGATTTGAAGATTGTCGTTTCGTTTGCGCGCGATGGAACTTTGTTTGCCAGTGCTTCACCAAGCTCAGCATAAGTTTTTGTGCCGGAAAGAATCACGTCACCAGATTCTTTCATTGCGCCTTCACGCGAATCAACGAAAACGACATTGCTCATGGCTTCATCATCAAGCTCACGCCAGTCCGGCCGGCAGGCACCGATTGCATTCACATGACAGCCATGTTTTAGCCAGGTGCCCTTCAATACCGGTGTTTTAGAGCTGGTAACGGTCACGACCACATCTGCACCGCGCACTGCTTGTTCGGCAGAAACCGTCGTGCCGCCAATTTCTTCGGCGAACTGCTTTGCGTGTCCAAATGTCGGGCTCCAGACGCGAATTTCCGTAAATTGCCTAACGAGCCGCAGCGCTTCTACGTGGCTCCGCGCTTGCACTCCGCTGCCGAGAATAGCGAGCACTTTAGCAGCGGGCGATGCGAGCAGTTTCGTCGCCGCGGCAGAAACAGCCGCGGTTCTCATCTCGGTAATTAACCGCCCGTCCATTATCGCGAGCGGTGTTCCCGTTTGTGGATCAACAAGAAAAATCATGGCCATGTGCGTCGGGATCCCGCGCTTCGCGTTCGATGGGTAGAACGTGACGGCTTTCAACCCGAGTCCATCCGGCGTAAGTGCCGGCATCAAGCCGAAGAATCCGGTCGCCGCGGCCACATCGATGCTGATGATCGAGCGCACCGGCTGAGTTACTCTGCCGGCAGAGAAATCCATTAGCGCTTTCTCCATTGCAGGAATCAAGTTCGCCATCGGGAGGTGCTGGCGAACTTGTTCTTCGGTGAGAAAAAGCGGCTGGTCAGTTTTCATTTGCGTTCACAGCTTCAGGTTTTCGTCGCGAGTGCGTAGAGAACATTCGTTTCAACGGCTGAAATCTTTTCATCGGTAATGAAAGCCATGTTAGCCCGTTTAACCGTTTCTCGCTCCGGTTCGGTTAACTGTTCGATTGTTCCGCGGTAGCCGGAGCCTAAAACAATTGCCCACCAATCATTAGCCGAATTGATGGGGTGAAGGCGATTTTCAGCAGTGATTTTTGGTGATGGGATGCCGGCTTGCTCGAAGATCTTTGTCAGGCTTTCTGGATTGTCGATTCGATCCCATGGATTGAAACCCTTGTACAGGTCAGGCCGGACATTTTTGATCGAGCACCAAAATGTGTGGTTCGCCGGCTCGCAGAAATTCCGTCCCCATGTGGTCACAGCCAGTTTGCCCCCTGATCGAATGCGACTCCAGAGTTCGTTCACGGCGTTTGCCATATCGGGCACAAAGAAAATTCCGAACACGCAAACGACGGCTTCAAAACTCGCCGGTGGGAATCTCATCGAGAGCATATCGCCGACCTCGAATTCGATATTCGTAAGCTGCCGTTGGATTGCTTTTGTTCGCGCCAAGTCTAAAAGCTGCTTTGCAAGATCAACTCCTATTACGTTGCCCTTGGGTCCAACTGCTTCCGCAGCTGGCAGAGCTGACGCTCCACTGCCGCAACAAACATCGAGCACCCGCGAACCATTTGAGAGTGAAGCCAGTTCGATCGTCCGCCGCCCGAAATAGTCCCAGAAACTGAGTGGCGATGCGTCGAAGAAATCTGCCGCCGCATTGTAAGTAAACGCAGCGCGGTCTTGCGCATTCTCTGGCATATTTGCTTTCATTCTAATTTGGGAATTATTCGATTGAAACCGCATGGCTGAAAAACTGCAAACGCGCTGTGTGATCGCTGGCGGAGGTCCAGCCGGAATTATGGCTGGCTACCTGCTTGCGCGAGCGGGTGTGCCAGTGATCGTTTTGGAAAAACACGCCGATTTTTTCCGCGATTTTCGCGGCGACACTATTCATCCATCCACACTCGAGCTGATGTACGAGCTCGGGCTGCTCGACGAATTTCTAAAGCAGCCGCATCAGGAAGTGCGAGAACTACGGGCCGTCGTCAATGGTCAGGCCGTGCCTATTGCCGATTTCACCGGGCTCCCCACGCGTTGCAAATTCATCGCTTTCATGCCGCAGTGGGATTTTCTCAATTTCCTTTCCACTCACGCAAAAGAATTCTCTAGCTTCCAATCGCTGATGCAGCACGAAGTCGTTGATCTGACGTTCGATCAACAGCGCGTGACTGGAGTGCGCGTGAAAACTCCACGCGGCGAACTAGAGATTCGCGCCGACCTGGTCATTGGAGCAGACGGCCGGCATTCGATCATTCAGGCACGTGCCGGGCTGGAGCGAGAGGAGTTCGGCGTGGCGATAGACGTGCTCTGGATGCGGATCTCAAAAAAGGAGAACGATCCACAGCAAACACTCGGCTTCTTTCAACAATGTAAACTGTTCGTGTTGCTCGACCGCGGTGATTACTGGCAGTGCGGTTTCGTAATTCCCAAGGGTGGCTTTGATGCGATCAAGGCAGGTGGTCTACCGCAACTTCAAAAAGACATCGTCAGCTTTGCTGGATTCCTGCACGACCGCGTCGCTGAGCTCAACGATTGGTCACAAATCAAGTTACTCACTGTGCAAATCAATCGTCTGCGCAATTGGTATCGAGACGGGTTGCTGTGTATCGGCGATTCTGCGCATGCGATGTCACCAGCAGGGGGTGTAGGCATCAATCTCGCCATTCAGGATGCCGTCGCTACGGCGAATCTGCTCGGCCAAAAATTGCGAACCGGTCCGGTTTCCGTGGACGATCTGCGCAAAGTGCAGGCGCGTCGCGAGTGGCCGACGCGACTCATTCAGGCAATGCAGGTTTTCATTCATCGTCACGTGGTTACTGGTCAAACTTCACATCGCAAAGACTCGCTGCCATTCGTGGTTCGCTTGCTGAAATGGTTTCCAGTCCTGCGACGAGTTCCCGCGCGGTTTATTGGAATCGGACCGCGTCCGGAGCATTACTGTAGCTGAGGGCGTTGACGTCGGCGGCGCTGGAACTTGCAACGCATTTGCTTCCCGGTCGGACTCTGTGAGCCGGGATTTTTGCTGACGGATTCATTGACACACTCGGGATTATCGACGCCTTTTTCGGATGGTCGAACCAGTTGGATCACTTAATCTGGATACGATCCGCACAGCGCACCAACGGATTCGCCGATACATTCATCGCACGCCAGTGCTGACGAATTCGTGGCTGAATGACGCATGCAGGGCTTCGCTCTTTTTTAAATGCGAAAATTTTCAGAAGGTTGGTGCTTTCAAGGCGCGGGGTGCAACCAATGCCGTTTTTGCACTTGACGAAGAAACTGCGCAACGCGGCGTGGCATCGCATTCTTCCGGTAATCACGGTGCCGCGGTGGCGCGAGCGGCTAAGTTGCGCGGCCTTCCGGCGTACATCGTGATGCCTTCAAATTCCGCGAAAGTGAAGATTCGCGCTGTGGAGAGCTACGGTGCGCAGGTTATCTTTTGCGAACCAACAGAAGAGTCGCGCGAAATTAAATGTGCGGAGGTGATCAACCAAACTGATGCATCGTTGATTCACTCATTCGAAAATGAGCACGTAATAGCGGGGCAGGGGACAGCAACGATGGAACTGCTTGAAGATGTTCCTGACCTTGATGTGATCATGTGCCCGGTCGGCGGCGGCGGTCTCTTGTCCGGCACAGCGATCGCTGCCAAATCGATGCGACCGCAGATCAAGGTGATCGCAGTCGAGCCTGAGAAAGCAGATGATGCGGCGCAATCCTTTCGTGCAGGACGCCGGCTTGTGACCGAAAAGAAGTTCACTATCGCCGATGGCTTGCGCACAAATATCGGGGAACCAAACTTTGCGATCGCTCAGCAATATGTAGATGACATCGTGACCGTAAGCGAGGAAGCAATCGTTTCGGCGATGCGAACAATTTGGGAGACCATGAAGATCGTTATTGAGCCATCAGCAGCAGTTCCGTATGCAGCGATCGCCGAGCGAGTAGTCGACGTCGAGAGCAAAGGCGTGGGAATCATTCTTACGGGCGGTAACGTCGATCTGGATGCTTTGCCGTGGAACTGTAGCCGGATCAGTGATCCCGGTCACCACGCATCAACGACACTAGACGCGGGGTGATGAATTACTTCTTCTTTTTCATTGCCACTATTCTCGCGGGAGCAATCAATGCATTGGCTGGCGGCGGTGGACTGATTACTTTCCCGTTGTTAATGCTGGTCGTAACGCCGGTCACCGCCGACGCCACTAACGCCGTTGCTCTATTTTTTGCATATCCCACTGCGGTGTTGCGCACCCGGGACCAATTGGCAGGTGTCCTCGGTCACGGATGTATGTTGGGGGCATGATATCGCATCGCGCGAACCGCATAATCGTTCGCGCCATCGTTATCACGATCGGTTTTGCCGCGTCAGCCTATTACTTCTGGAAGTTGTACGGCCAGGTCGTAATGCGGGCAGGTGCCGAATAGGTTTGCAGAGGAGGCCTCGGACATTACGGACCGGGCTCGATTCCTATTTGCGACGGATAATTTTACCGCACAAGGGAACCGAAGCCCGCGCGAAAACCGAAACCCCTACTCTGGGGGTTCAATCATTATGAAAAGCTTAAGCATAATCATGGCGGCATTCGTTCTGGTCTTCGGCACCATTGCATCGCGGGCAGCAAGCGCGGACAGAATTTCGGCGGCAACCGGAGTTCCCGTCGCGACGTTGCAGGCGGAAAGAGCGTCGACTGGTCTGGGCTGGGGCAGCTTGGAGAAAGCACATCTGCTGGCGAACGCTTCAGGCCAGAGTTTCGACAACGTTGTTGCGGCACACCAGTCCGGACAAGGCTGGGGTAAAATTGCGCGCAATAACGGGCTGAAGCTTGGGACGCTCGTGAGTAACGCTCACCGCTCGAGCAACGCGACAATGCATGCGAAGAACACCGGAACAATGCATGCTAAGAGCGGAACGCATGTTTCCAACGGTCACGGGGCTAAAACCAATACGACCCGAGGAAGCAGTCACCGCTCATCTGGTTTCACCCGCTCGCATGGGATGCATTCAATGGGGCACATGAGCGGACCTCATAGCACGGGCTCAATGGGCCACATGGGCGGATCCCGTGGCATGGGCTCAATGGGTCACGGTGGCGGTCACGGTCGATAGGCCCGAAGAATTTTAGCGTCCCGTTGTTCCCAGCGCATAGAGGGCACCGACTCAAAACGAGCCGTCCCGCTGAGGATAGCGGACACGACAAGCTAAACCTCTGTAGAAGCCCAGAACTTTGCGAAAGCGCGCGGCCAACTTCGGTCGATAACACTGTCCCGGGCAGCGTTTGCCATGCGCTCGCGCAGCGCTCGATTCGTCACGAGTGCTCGAATCGCGTGAGTGAAATCTTCGACATCATGCGACCTCGTGATCAAACCGTTTGCCTTGTCAGTCACTAATTCCTTGGGGCCACCAGAATCGGAAACTACAACCGGCAATCCTGACGCCTGTGCTTCGAGGATTACGTTGCCGAACGTGTCGGTAGTGCTGGGAAAAACAAAGACATCCGCCGACGCATATGCGGTTGCCAATTCGGCCCCCTTGAGATAACCGGTAAAAAACGCCTCGGGCAAAGATTTGGCGAGCGCTTCGGAATAAGGGCCATGACCGACGACAAAAAGTTGGACAGGCAGCCTTTCTTTGCGCAAACGGCGAAAGGCATCAGCCAAAAGGTCGAGGTCTTTTTCCCGCGAAATGCGGCCGACGTAGAGCAGGCGAATCTCGCCGTTCGAATCGCCGAATTTTTTAAAGAACGCTGAATCGCGTCGAGCGGGGTGAAACAGTTCGGTGTCGAGCCCGCGCGGCAAAATTTTCAGTTTTGCGGGCTCGAATCCGCGTTTAATCCAGCTTTGTCGGTATTCTTCGGAATTGACGAAAACAGTGTCGAGCTGCCCGTAGAACCAGTGCATGTAACGCCATGCGACGCTTTCAAGAAAACTGTCCTCAGTCAGGATCCGAATGTATTGCGGGAAATCGGTGTGATAGATGCCGCTGGTTTGGAGGTTTAGCATTTTGGCTGCGAGCAGTGCAGTTAAACCAACCGGACCGGGCGTGCTGATAATGATCTCACTGAACCGTTCCCGCTGGACGTAATCCAGCATCTGCAGAATTGGCGGAAAACTCAGTTTTTGCAGTTCGTATTCCGGCAACTCAAACTCGCCAATTGGCGGGAAGTTTTTGATCGGGATATCGGAAAGTCGAAGGTTCTTTCGTGAAGCCACGACGACCAATTCCTTTCCGGCAGCGGCTCCGGCGCCAGTCATCTTGCGGATGGTCGTCGCAACGCCGTTGACATCTTCTAGCGTGTCGGTGAACCAGGCGCGCTTACGATTTTGTAACGCAATTGGAACTTCGCCGGTCAACTCCTGGAAAAGGTTCCGCAGCCATTTCCGCGAGGGCGCCTGACTGTGAAACCCATAGATGTACGGGGTCAGGATCACCAGGATCGGCGCAATCGCACTGAGAGCCTGCATGCTCTCCACCATGTTTCCGCTACTGATTTGTTGAACGAATTTATTGAAGAACCGAAACGCCAACTGCTCGGCGACCATGTTCGCCATAAGAAATGTGCGCCGCTCCGGTTCGCTCACCTTGTCCAGTTGCGCCGCCAGTTTTGCCTTCACCGATGGCCGCGCGAAATAACCGGAAAGCTCTTTCCACAGCGAGACGTTTGCGGGTTTGGCAAAATCAAAAATCTTTCCCGACAGAACACCTTGCACGATGAATTCCGTTTTCTCCTTCAGGGTGAATTCGGTCGGGTCACGGCCCTCCATGAAACGTGAGAACATTTTCTCTAGCAGCGCCCCACCGGGGCCGAGCTTTTCGTGGAAACGGTCCTGGATGAAGCACACGACGGTGTTGTAAAAACCATGCGACAGAATCAGTGGCGTTCCGCCATGTCCGCATGATGTGCAGTCGCCATTCCGAACGAATTTCAAAAATTGGTCGGCAGACTTGGCGGCGGGCGTTTCTGTAAAAGCGGAGGCTGCGAACTGTCCTCCGTGGTCGTCCGAGCCAGCCACCATGATTTTTTTCCACGGCTCCGCGTGCGTAGGCGCCACGCCGTGACGAGTGGCGAGTACGTCGATCTTCTCCGGCGTTAATTGATTGAAAAGAGTTTGGGCCAGGTCGCTCAGAAGCGCGTCACGCAAACCGTTGATGCCCTCGAAATGTTTGAATAGAAGAATTAGCTGCTCGAGGTGCATTGCCTCGAGTTTGCCGTTCACACTGTATAACGGGTGCGCGACTGCGTGAGCGATTTGTCCACGCTGGAGGTAGCGCTGTAGATCGAAAATGTTTTCGCGGACGCTTTCGATATCGCGATGTTGTTGTTCTGAAATCCCCCAGACCAAAATGTGCAGCTTGCAGGCATCGTGCGGAAAATAAGTGGTGACCTGTTCGCTGATAAACGTTCGCGGCAGGTGCGCAATTTCCAGGCAACCATCGATCGAATCGTGATCGGTAATTGTGACGTAATTCATCCCGCGTTTGCGCAGCTGTTCATACAACTGCTTTGGATCGGAATAGCTGTCCGGAAAATCGAAGCGACGAAAAAGCCATTCTTCCGAGCGCGCACTATGACGCGAGTGGATATGTAAATCACACCTGCTCACATTACGTTCTTTGCGTTAATCTTTGTTCGGCGACCCAATCCTGATACGTCGTCGCAGTTCGAGCACCTTTTGTTGCCGCAATGAAGCCCAAAATCTGATTCCAAATGGCCGGCTGCGAATAATCGGGCGGATGAATGCTGATCCGCAAGAGCGGTTTGGTGCTCAACAAACGGAATAGTGCCGCGTTCCAACTGCGACTGAGCACACGCCGCCAGCTATTGTGAACGCTGTAAACGAGCGCTCTCGCCGGAAACGTCGATCCCGAGCGGAGATCGCATACCGTGCGCAGCCGCGTCGTGTATTCCAATTCCGCATCGCGAACCGCTTGCTCTGCTTCGTTTCCCAGCAACCACGCCGGCGCGATGAAACCACGAGGCTTCAGTCCGAGCGCACGGAATTCATCTCGGGCTGTGGTGATGCGTCGCAAAGCTTCCTCATAGCTCAAATCGTAAAACTCGCCTTCGTTTTGGGTGTAAAACCTGGTCATGAATTTGTCGCGCAAAGTTTCCTTGCTCTCAGTCGGCCGTTCATGAAAATAGCCGTGGATCACGATTTCGTGTCCGTCCGCCTCTAGACCCCGAAGCCATGTGACAAATTCGCGATGCTTGGCGAAGGGCCCATCATGGTGATAATCCGGGACCACAAGAACTGAACAAACGCGCACTCCATGCGCGCTCAATTCTGAAATAATTGTGCTTGTGATTTGCTGGGTGCAGGGAGCGACGTCGTGCAGAGACACGACGATGGAATCCGCCGCGGCGCCGGCGGTCGCAACGAGCGGGAGGAACTCCGTTGCCGCAATTGTATCCATCTCTCAAATTTTCCGTCTTCGAACAGCTTTGAACAAGGCAAAAGGCAAACGCCTGTGTTCTGGTGCGCCGCGGGCGATGCAGCATCCGGCCCATTAAACGCCTCGTCGATACTAATCGTATACCAGTGTAATTAGAGTTCCGAATATTTCACCCGATGCTATGCGCATTCATTTTTATCGAACCCCGGCGTTCAATGCCCTCTATCCTCCGCCCATATTAACGATTTCCCGAAACTCTGGTTCGCCCAGCGGCATGACCGATAAACGCGATTGACGAACTAACGGAATTCCTTTCAACCGCGAATTGCTCTTGATCTCGCGGAGCGTAACTGGGCGCGCCAGTGTTTTAACTGCCGCAAGATCGACGGTGGACCAGTCGCCTTCCTTTGCAGTCCCATCGGGATAGGCGGTTCGCACCACTTTAGCGATGCCGACCACAGCCTTTTCCTCGCCACTGTGATAGAAGAGAACTGAATCGGCCTTTTGCATTTTGCGGAGATTATTTCGCGCGGCAAAATTGCGGACGCCGGTCCAGCTTGTTTGGCCGTCGCTAACGAAATCAGACCACGAATAGGTAGACGGCTCCTGTTTCACCAGCCAAAAATTTTTCATGTCATAGCGTAACACGGCCTTCCAGCTTGTGCGGTCAACCGACGGCTTGTCCGTTGAATTGGCGTGGCCGATGGCCTTTGTAGACGGACCCATGTGAAGCCAGGTTCGACTTTTTTGCTGCTTTGTTTCACAATCGACAAATGCCGCGACTGCCGTTCATCACGTTCGAGGGATCAGAAGGAAGCGGGAAGTCTACACAAGCGGACAAACTCGCGGCGCGTCTTCTGCGATGCCACGTTCCTTATATCCTGACTCGCGAACCCGGGGGCACGCCCATCGGCGAAAGCATCCGCGAGCTTTTACAATTTGCCCCGCATAACTCCGACATGAGGCCCGAGACCGAGCTACTCCTTTTTGAGGCGAGTCGCAGCCAGCTCGTGCGCGAGGTAATCAAGCCTGCGCTCGAACGTGGCATCTGCGTGATTGCCGACCGGTTCTTCGATTCCACAAGTGTTTACCAAGGAGCGGCACGCAAATTGGATCGCGAAATGATCGAGCGTTTAAATGTATTCGCCGTCGGTGATTGCATTCCGGACATCACTTTCGTGCTCGATGTCGATGCTACGACTGCTGAGTCGCGGATGCAGCGTGAGGCACGCAAAGCTGATCGGATGGAACAACAGCCCGCCGAATTTTATGAGCGCGTTCGCAACGGATATCGGGAGCTCGGGGCGCGTGAGGCAAGGCGCATCGTTTTGATAAATGGTGCACGCGATCCGGACGAGATCGAAACGGAGATCTGGGAAAAATTGTGCTCGCGCTTTTCTGTGCTGGCAGAAACATCGAACAGTTGAAATGGCCTTCGCGCGTACGACTGCACTCAAATTTTTGCGGCGAGCTTATGAGCAGGACCGGCTCGCTCACGCGTACCTCATCACCGGAAATCGAGGCAGCGGGAAGGAAGTGCTCGCAGCGGAGCTGGCGAGTTTAGTTAATGGCACTCCGACCGAGGATGTTTTTTCGGCCAAAGCTCGCGAAGTATTTATTGCCAGGCCCGAATCGAAATCGCGCCGGATCGTTACTGCGCAGATCCGCGCCTTGGAGCATGCGCTTCAGATGCGAGCAGCGGATGGCCGGCGGAAAGTAGCGATCATTTCCGATGCCGACCGGCTTCAGACTGAGGCGGCGAACGCATTTCTCAAAACACTTGAGGAACCGCCAAAGGATTCGCTGTTACTTCTGCTCAGCTCGCTTCCCGAGGCTCTTCCAGAAACGATTCTTTCGCGGTGCGTCGCCATTCCACTAGCGTCAAACGGCGAGGCTCGGAGCAAGAAAGAGGAAGAGAAGCTCGTCAAATTGCTGCAACAAGTTTCCCGCCAAACAACTTGGAGCATTCAATTTGCCTATCGACTGGCTCAGGAATTTCAACAACTGCTGCGAGGCATTCGGGAGGAGGTAAAACACGAAACTGAGGAGGCGTTAAAACGGGAGCAAACGCGTTATAAGGATTCAACCGACGGCGCCTGGCTGGAAGAACGCGAGGAATACTACAAGGCGCTGACGGAAAGTCTGTATTTGCAACGGCGCGCTGCGTTGGTCGAAACCTTGTTTGCCTGGTGGACTGACGTTCTTCGCGCGAGCAACAACGTGGCACAACGCGATATACCAGCTGCGAAGCAAGAAACAGCCACACTCGCAAGCCGATTCAGCACTGCCGAAATTTTACAGCGTATCCGTTCACTCGAAGGATTGCGCGATCATTTCGGTCGAAACATCCACGAAGGCCTTGCGATTGAAGTGGCCTTTCTGGCGATTTTCATCGCCTAAATACGCGCGTTGGCGCGCGTTTTCAGAGGTGCCTTTCCGCTACGTTTAGCAGACCCGAAGGTTGACAAAACGAGATCCAATCTTTATCCAGTATCCCCGTATGTCACATATTTACCGGTTAATTTTGCTGTGCGCTGGCTGTTCGGTTCTGTTGTTTACTGGTTGTGCCACAGGAGGGCATGTAAGCGCCGGAGGCCCGTACCACGTTACTGCGTATAAGCCCAACGATCCATCGAAGGTGCGTGTTCTGGTTTCGCTCTCCCAGCAAAACGTTTATGTAATGGAAGGCGACCGATGCTTGATGGCCGCGGCCATTAACGTTGGTATGGCTTCGAAGCCCACACCGAGAGGCAGCTTCACAATTTATTCCAAACAGGAGCACAAGCGGTCTGGATCTTATGGGTTCAGCGTGCAAGGCGACCGAATAGTACCCTCCACCGGTGGCGGGCCGGGCCGTTACGTCGGATATCCAATGGGTTATTGGTGCGAGTTTGCTCCCGCCTACGGTTTTCATCAGGGGTATATCCATCCAGCCCCGCATACTCATGGCTGCATTCGGTTGCATGGCGAAGCGGCCGCAAAATTTTACGCGCTGGTGCGCATCGGGACTCCAGTGAACATCGCTAGTTCCCAACCTGAAGACGCAACACTCGGCCCAAAGGTGCAGCGGGTGGATGACTCCAGAACGCCTGATCCTCCGGCTTCGGTTATGATCTCAGACGCGGCGTTCGAGAAACCGAGTGGTCCGCTGCTGGAATAGGCAGGCTGCTGGGCGTTGCCGCCAACGCTTAACTGTGTCATGTTGGGCGGAGCGAAACATCTCTGGCCATTGTTTTGCTGCTCTCCGGGCCCGTAACAATCCGAGATTCTTCGCTCCGCTCAGAATGACAGTCATCCTATGAGCACGAACCTGATATCCAGCGGCACAACTGCCCGCCAAAAGGTGAATTTGCGCACGCCCGACGTGATGGCGGCTGTGCAGCAACAGGTCGAGTCACACTATCGCAGCGATATCATCGAAAAAGTGCGTCGCGCGGGCGGAATCATTTCCGCAGGGGATACGACAGTGCGCCTGGCGAAGCAGTTTGGCTTCTGCTATGGCGTCGAACGCGCGATCGATCTGGCGTACGCGGCGCGTAAGGTTTTCAAGGATCGCCGCTTGTTCATTGTGGGAGAAATTATTCATAATCCTGAGGTCAATCATCAGATCGCCTCGTTAGGTATCAAGAATCTCACCGGCAAAAATAAGGAGGCGGACATCTCTGATCTTGATCCTAACGACGTCGTCATCGTGCCGGCGTTTGGAACCGAATTGGCGATCCAACAACAGATTAAGGATCGCGGCTGCCAGATTGTCGATACCACGTGCGGCGACGTGATGAGCGTTTGGAAGCGGGTGCGCAAATACGCGAGTGAGTCGGTGACGTCGATTATTCACGGCAAGGCGGAGCACGAAGAGACAAAGGCCACCAGTTCGCGCGCGCTCGGCGATGGCAGCGGACATTACGTTGTGGTCCTGACTCTCGCGGACACGGATTACGTTTGCGATTACATCCGACACGGCGGCAATAAACAGGCGTTCCTCGAGAAATTTAAAGGCGCGCACTCGCCGGGATTCGATCCTGACGTCCACCTAGGAACGGTAGGCGTGGCGAATCAAACAACGATGTTGCGCGGCGAGACTGAGGAAGTGCAACGTCGAATTCGCCAGGCAGTGATCGATCGCGACGGACCCGAGCTTGCGCAGAAAAGTTTCCGTTTCTTCGACACGATTTGCGGCGCCACTCAGGAGCGGCAGGATGCGCTGCGCGAATTGCTGAATGTTCGCATGGATTTGTTGCTGGTCGTTGGCGGGTACAACAGCTCGAATACATCACATCTCGCCGAGATGGGTGAAGAGAAGTTGCCGACCTATTTTGTGCTGAACGCTTCGCGGCTTGTTTCGGCTGCTGAGATCAAGCATTACAACTTGCATGAAAAACGTGAAGTCGTTTCGCACTTCTGGCTGCCGAACGGACCTGCTGTGATCGGCATCACCGCCGGCGCATCTTGTCCGAACAACTTGATCGAAGAAACGCTGATTCGGCTTTTTGAATTGCGCGGCATCTCGCGGCGAGATCTCGAGCTGGCGGCTTGATTAGATCCACTGTAGCGGTGCTCTGTGAGCGCTGAACCGCAGCGTACCGGCTTCGCGAATCGCTATCACATCGCCGTGGAATCGGCGGTCATAGACCGCCGCTATAGCTTCACGATGCGAAATAGAGTTGTATGGCACGAGCGATTTGGAAGGGCAGTATCAGCTTCGGACTCGTTAATATACCAATCGCGCTCTATGCAGCTACGCGGAGCGAAGAACTGAAATTTCGTCTGCTGCGCAAGACCGATCTAAGCCCGGTCAACTACAAACGCGTCGCTGAAAAAGACGGGAGGGAGGTTCCCTGGGACCAGATCGTCAAGGGCTACGAGTACCAGAAGGGCAAATACGTCGTGCTGCGGGATGAAGATTTTCAGCGGGTTGATCTCGAAGCCACTCAGACTGTCGACATCCAGGATTTCGTAAATCTAGAAGAAATTGATCCGGTGTACTTCTATAAGCCGTATTATCTCGAGCCGCAGAAAGGCGGAGATAAAGCATATGCGCTTTTGCGGGATGCGTTAAAAGACACTAACAAGGTTGGCGTTGCGAAAGTAGTCATAAAAACGCGGCAATATCTCGCTGGTGTTAAGCCCGAGGACGGTGCGCTCATTCTCGAATTGATGCATTTTCCTGACGAGCTTGCCGACCCAGAGAAGCTTCATGTTCCGAAGAAAGTGGAAGTCGGGAAACGTGAAATGAACATGGCCAAATCACTTATCGGCAGCATGACGTCGAAATGGCAGCCTGAAAAATACAAGGATGATTATCGCCAGGCACTCATGGACGTGATCGAGGAAAAAGTGGAAGCCGGCGGCAAGGAAATCGAAGAAAAACCGAAGAAGGCACCAAAGCCTACAAAGGTGATCGACCTGGTATCGGTTTTACAAAAGAGCCTCGAACAGAGTGGAGCGAAAGGAAAAAGCAAAGGCAAATCGCGCCTGAAAAAAGCGCACCCAACCAGGAAAGCAGCATAGCTGTAGCAGGCTTCCTGCGGGACGCGTACGCGCTTTGCGGACTGAAGCGGGCTACAGGCTTGACACGCACTCTCGAAATCATTCAGCCTCAAAGTCATGAATGCGCTCAATCGATTTACGGATCCGGTCTATTGTGTGATGAGACTAATCGCGGGCCTGCTGCTCGCCCAACACGGCGGACAGTTGGTTCTCGGAATGTTTGGCGGAATGCCCGGCTCCGATAAAATGATCACGCAAGTCGGTGGTTGGATTCAGCTCATCGGCGGTTTCATGATCGCCTTCGGTCTCTTTACGCGTCTAGCGGCATTTATCTGCAGCGGCATGTTTGCGTAT
>DATFXP010000032.1:0-3764 GCA_035315785.1 Candidatus Udaeobacter sp.
ATGGAACATCGTGCCAAAGCCAGCACCGCAAATCCGAATGGCATTCTCCAGCATAGAATTAAATACCGGTTGTAGATCACCGGGGGAACTGGAGATGATCTTAAGCACCTCGCTAGTCGCGGTCTGACGCTCCAGTGCCTCAGATAGATCGTCAGTACGTTGACGAAGCTCACCGAGTAGCCGCGAGTTCTCTATGGCGATGACGGCCTGTGCGGCGAAATTCTGGACCAGCTCGATCTGTTTTTTAGTGAACGGCCGCACTTCTTGACGGTAGATGCCAAACATTCCGATTACTTCGTCGTTCTTGATTAAAGGCACGACAACCAAGGTGCGCGCGCCGCCAATATCTGCGACTGCCATTGCACCTGGATCCTGCTCGAGATAGCTCCGATCGAGCCTAAGGTCAGGCACGTGTCGCACTTTTTTGGTTCGTGTGACGATGACGATGGCATTGAGCGGACCAGGGGTGAAGACTGGCTCGCGGGTTCGCTTTTCAGCAAATTGCGGTGGAGCGCCGTGCATGGCGACCACGCGAAATCTTCCGCCTCCTTCTGCAAGCACTAAGTTGCCGAATTTGGCCTCACAAATACGCGCAGCATTTTCCAGCATTTTGCTGAATACCGGCTCGAGCTCGCCGGGAGATTTGGAGATCACTCCGAGCACTTCCGAGGTTGCCGTCTGCTGCTTAAGCGCCTCGTTCAGCCTGTGCTCGAGCAGCGCAACCCTCTCGGTTGTATCGGCGCTGGAAGACTTGCGGTGATGAGCGATCTTCACCGTCGTGCGGGTTTCTACTGTCCGGCGACGTCGCTTTTTTGCTGCTTTGCCGCCCGCTTTGTTGTGCGGTCTCATTGCCTCCCCCGAGGCTCAGGACAGAACAATCGTAACGGTTCAAACGAAGCCCGTTAAGGGATGAACTCAATGTCCGCTTTGGGTCAAAAGCAGACATATGCAGTGCAAAAAGGCATGTCCGCTTTACCCCCAAGAGCGGACATGAAATGGCAATTTGCGACCTTGGCAGCCTCAAGAACCAATGTGGTAGGCCTGTTGCGACGGCTTACGGCGCAGCCACTCGATTTCGTCGCACAGACGCACCTTGCGGGATTTAAGTTCGCCGACCAGCGGATCGTCGTTCGCTTTGTGCAGTAGGAGCTCGTCGATTTCATCCACAAAACGTTCAAGGTCGGTAATGTAAGCATGGTGGTCGACTGCGACGCTTGCACGGCCGGGCTGATTAATCCGCAATTCGAACAAAATATCGTCATTTGGGCAGAAGTTTGGGGCACTCGCCACCGATCGCGGCATGATGTCGAGCCATTCGCGGCAGGCTTCCTTGACCGGGCAAGTTTGGTAGCGGTGAAACGCGGTCATGTAGGCCAGACTGAGGCGAGGCACCACGTCTCCACCCGGCTCGATGCCAAGGCGTTGCATCATCTCGTAGAGATACGTTGGTTGACGCGCGGAATCTTTAGGTGAAGGCATATTTGCCACCCTTAAAAAATCCCGGTGCATCCTCCAATAAAGGCCGTCCCCTATTTGTCCATGATCTAAATCAAAAGTACCAGCTATCGGGCAACGCAAACCTGCACTCTGGAAGAGGTCGCACGCGAAGTACTTCAATGTCCGCTTTGGGTCGATACTGTTGAAAAACGATTTTGCGGCCCTGAATGCGCAACATTGATTCAAAATCGCGGCCGCGTACGCAATTTCGATTCAAATACCTTGCTGTTCGGATTCGATTGTTGCGTTTGGGCGGATTGCTGACGACTTTTTCAACAGTATCGGTCAAAAGCGGACATTTGCAGTGCAATCAGCATGTCCGCTTTTAACTTGCAAAGCGCACCCGAATCAATGCGATTCAAAATCGTCCAAACAAGGCCATGCGGGAGAGACTGCTGCCGGTTCTGTCTGACAGCAGCGCCGAAGGAGCAACCACCCCGGAATCTCTCAGGCACCAGGACCGTGTGGCTGGACGATCTGGAGAGAGACGCGTCATCGCGTCCACCGAAGGGGACATCCGGGCCGAGAGGCACGGGTTAAGCTCTCAGGTACCCGCGACAGATGGGGATCAACGGTCGGCTTCGGCCGGTCTGGTTCATGTCTGAATGCGGGAGGCCTCTTCGTGGCGCACATTGCTATTATTGGTGCCGGTATTACCGGTATCACCACAGCCTATGGGTTGCTCGATCACGGTCACGAGGTGACCGTGTTTGAACGCCATCGCTATGTGGCGATGGAAACCTCATTCGCTAACGGCGGGCAGCTTTCCGCCAGCAATGCGGAAGTGTGGAACCATCCATCGACGCTGCTGAAAGGGCTTCGATGGATGTTCAAGAACGATGCACCTTTGCTTTTGAACCTAAAACCGAGTTGGCACAAGTATTCGTGGCTCGCCGAATTCATTGGTCAGATTCCACACTACCGCAGCAACACAATCGCAACGGTGCGACTAGCGCTTGAGGCAAGACGCCTATTGTTTGCTATCGCCGAGCGAGAGGGGATCGACTTTAATCTCGAGAAACGGGGCATTCTGCACATCTACCGGGACCGTGAAAGCTTTCAGCATGCAAGCAATGTAAACGTGTTGCTGCAAGAGGGCGGGTTGGAGCGCCACGCGGTAACCGCTGAAGAGATCAAGACAATCGAGCCCGCGATTCGTGGTGATTATTATGGAGGGTTTTTTACGCCGTCGGACGCCACCGGCGATATTCATAAATTTACGCAAACACTTGCTGCCGCCTGTAGGCGCCGCGGGGCACGCTTTATTTGTGATGCGCACGTGAAACAATTGAGTGTGGCCGAGTCAGGTGTCTCACTGAGATGGCGAAACTTGACAAGTGAACGGATTGAGGTCGAGGAGACTACTACTGATGCGGTCGTAATATGCGCCGGCGTCGCAAGCCGCCAATTTGCAGCCATGCTGGGTGACCGCGTCAATGTCTATCCGGTCAAGGGCTATTCAATTACCGTTCATCTCGATGATGCAATCAGTCGGGAGGCCGCTCCTTGGGTCAGCGTCCTCGATGATGAGACCAAGATCGTCACCAGCCGGTTAGGATCTGATCGTTTCCGCGTCGCTGGCACAGCCGAGTTCAATGGCTTTAACTACGATATCCGCAGCGACCGCGTCCGGCCGCTTGTGGCTTGGATGCGTCGTCTTTTCCCAGGCGTTTCGACCGCGCGCTTGGTACCGTGGGCTGGACTTCGCCCGATGATGCCGAACATGCTCCCGCGCATGGGTCCAGGCTGCCGCCCGGGGGTTTTCTACAACACTGGTCATGGACATCTGGGCTGGACGCTGTCGGCCGCGACAGCGCGTATTGTCGCCGATGTGGTTGAAGCTTGCTTACGGTCGCGCCTTTCGATCCGCCCAGGCGTGTTAGTCACACCCAGCGGCAGGCCGGTGAGCCAGACGCACTAGCTGCCGAACCACAATCAATAATGTAGCACTATGAGCTGTCCGCTTTACCCCCAAAAGCGGACATTTGCAGTGCAACGGCCCATGTCCGCTTTGGGCCAAAAGCGGACATTGCCTGCACAAATGATCGAGTTGCGGTTAAATTTGTAAAGTCAAATTTCGGGGCTACTCTAGCCCGGCCTTGCGCATGCCTTCGACAAATTTGGGGAGATTGTCCAGCGGATAGGGAACATTCTCCTCAATCCATGCAATTGAAACATCCGGCTGCAACTCTCTCAAACGTTCTAGCGCCCTCCGGGCCTCCTCGATTTGACCAGCCTGAGCAAGGCTGGCGACATAAATACGATGG
>DATFXP010000033.1:0-10372 GCA_035315785.1 Candidatus Udaeobacter sp.
TGCAGAAAGCCGTAGAAATTTACCTGGAACAAGCTCAGGTCCCGGCGGGATCCAATTGGGGAACGAAGGTGGTCATTCAGTTCCAGCTCGGTAAAATTGTTTTTTGCAGCGATGACGAGCCGAGCCTGATTCAGCGCGCTCAACCAGGCGTCGGCGTGTTTGGTTGGAATGCGCAGAGTGCGGTTTGAGAGACTTTTCTCATTCCCATTTAGTTGCTCCAGATCGGAGCCCACGGTCTGGGTCGCAGTCTCAAAGAGACGGCGCAATTCAGGTTCCACATACACTTTCCACTCTGCACACAGTTCGGTCTCTTTTCCGTCTATCGGAGGGCTGAAAATCCGTTGCTCGGCGGCAGGCGCGCCTTCCGTGCTAGCGCATGCAGGAATTTGCCGAAGCAGCTCGGCAAGAAATGGGTCAAGCTCGGAAATTTCGATCTGGTTCTTCCGGCGGCGAATTTCCATGACTAGGAAATCTTCTCTATTGTAGCGAGTAGAAGGTAACCGTGCAGTTGCTGCACATAAAGCTCGGCGGGTTCCCGCATGCCGCTCCACAAAATCGAACGTCCTTTGTGATGCACTTCCAGCATGTGCCTCTCCGCTTTGTCACGCGGGTAGCCGAAGACGCGCTGGAAAACCATCGTTACGTAGCTCATTAAATTCACCGGATCATTATGGACCACCACTTGCCACGGCACATCAAGCGCCTCTTTCGCACGCGTTTCTTCTTCAATCATTGGCGCGCCTATAGTGGACGGCGCTGCATTCTTTGCATGCACGATTTCGGGAATCAGGCGCGTCACCACTTGTGCCGTAAGTGGCTTCCCGCTCATAAAAAAATGCTAACATACGCGGCTTTCAGTTCAAACCTGCGAAACGGTTCCAATTTGAACATGCATGCTGCGAAGGATCTTTTCCTGCTTCTTCTTCATCCTTCCTAGAGCACCCGACGTGCGGTCGTCGAATCCGTGCAGGTGCAAAAGCCCGTGCACGATACACAGCTTGATCTCGCTCATCAGCGAATTGCCAAAATCGCGAGCGTTTTGTCGTGCGGTTTCTACACTGATAAAAATTTCGCCGTCGTGAAAAGTCATAACGTCAGTAGGCCCACTTTCGCCGAGGAATTGGAGATGCAATCGCGAGATACGCCAATCGGAAATGAGCCAGACGGAAATAGCATTCAGCTTGCGCAGATCAGTGCGTTTGCCTTTTTGCAATTGAAGACAACGCTTCACAGCATTACCTGCGAACTCTTCCAGCTCCGCGAGGTTGACCGAGATTTTTCGCTGCAAATTGCGCACTTCGATTTCTGGAACCGGCATTCTGAGGCGAGTAAAGCTGGTGACCAAATGAGATCAATAGTTTAGGCGTTTCGCTTCGGTCAACATGACCTTGTTCGTCACGCTGGCGGCCTGTGTTCCGACTGAAAATTGCGCGTGATCAGACGAGCGCCTTTATCGAAGGTTAAATACGCCCACGCCCATTGAATGAGCACGAGCAAGCGATTGCGGAATCCGACCAGGAAGATGATGTGCACGAATAACCATGCCAGCCACGCGAAAAGCCCGCTAAGATGAAAAAACTTTAAATCCGCAACGGCTTTATTCCGGCCGATGGTGGCCATGCTGCCCTTGTCGAAATACTGAAACGGCTTCGGCTTCTCACCGCGTATCATTCGCAAAATATTGCGAGCTGCCTGCCGGCCCTGCTGCATCGCAACGGGCGAGACTCCCGGCAAGGGCTCCCCGGTTTGATGTGAGAAATTTGCGAGGTCGCCGATGACCTGTACTTCCGGATGTCCGGGAATGGTGAGGTCGTCATTGACAATAACTCGTCCAACCCTGTCTACCGGCGCGATAAGCGTTTTTCCGACGAACGACGCGTTGTTCCCAGCCGCCCAGATCTTCACGCGGCACGGGATGAATTCGCCGTCCAATTGCACGCCGGTTTCTGTAATGTCCGTTACTCGCGCGCCCGTGCGCACGTCCACGCCCAGCTCGACCAATTGCTTTCGCGCGCTCTCGGACAAATCCGGAGGATACGCGGCGAGTAGGCGCGGGGTACCTTCGATAAGAATCACGTGTGCTTTGGACGGGTCGATATGGCGAAAGTCCTTCGCCAGTGTGTATCGGGAGATTTCAGCGATCGCACCGGCCATTTCAACACCGGTCGGGCCGCCGCCGATGACGACGAACGTCATTGCTGCCTTGCGCTCTGCTTCGTCGGTTGTTTTTTCGGCAAATTCGAACGCTAAAAGGATTCGCCGGCGTAGCTCAACCGCGTCTTCAAGGCTTTTTAGTCCCGGCGCCAGTTTTTCCCACTGGTCATGCCCGAAGTAGGAATGCCGTGCGCCCGTGGCGATGATCAGGTAGTCATAATCGAATACCCGATCTTTCGTTATTACTTTTCTGGCTTCGACATCCACGGATTCCACCTCGGCCAGGACGACTTCCACGTTCTTGCATTTGCTCAAGATTCCGCGGATCGGGGCGGCAATGTCAGCGGGCGAGAGCGCCGCTGTCGCCACCTGATATAGAAGCGGCTGAAACAGGTGGTAATTTGTTCTATCGATTACCGTGAGGCGCACATGTTTACAAGCGAGCTTCTTTGCTGCCTCAAGCCCGCCAAATCCTGCACCGATAATGATCACCTGAGGTGGTTTTCGCGCGGTAGATTGCATTCGGAAAATTGTATGGTGTTTGGCCCCGTCACGCCAGCAGGCTCGTCTTTCAGGCCACTCGCCGATTCCATTCTGTGACCCCCGAGAAAATTCGGACCGAGACAGAAGCACAACAATAAACCGTTTGTCATTGCCCCTGCCCGAATTAACGTTCCCGCCGTATGCCGAAGCCCATTGCACGCAGTAAAACGCGCAAATCAGTGGCGAAACGCTTCAAGATCACCGCCCGTGGAAAGGTCTTGAGATCGCGTTCCTCGCGACGCCATCTCTTGTCTACGAAAAGCGCAAAGCGCAAACGCCGGCTAGGCAAAGCAGCGCGCGTCCACGACACAGACGTGGCACGAGTAAAAGCGAATCTTCCTTTCGGGTAAAAAAGTAGAGGCAGCGCGCTGTGCCGTCCGGATGCCGCAGCGCGGCGTCCCTGCCTAGTAACGGAACTCCGGCACCGCGGTCTCTCCGGCTGCTCTTTGCGTTCGGATTGTCGTCGTTCTCGTACTTGCGGTCGTGACGCCGTACCACTGCCGCGCCGCTTCCAACGAACTAGACGCAGGCTCAGGACTGTAAAGATCACGCCGATTGACAAGTGTTGTGCACGACGTCGCCGCAACAGAAACACAGATAAGCAAGAAGAAGGCGAGCCATTTCACGCGCCCGATGGAAACAGAAGCGCTAAGCACTGTCAATGGACTGGCGCTGCGTTTTCAAGTTGCACATCCCCTCTGGTGCGAGGAAATTTGCGCTCCGTCAGGGGCTATGGATTGAGGACTTGCAAACCCCGCCAGGGCAGGAATGCAGCAACGGTAGTATGATCCTCCTTGCCGTAGTTCTCTGGCGGGCTTTTTTGTGTTAGACCGCGTCACTCGATCCGGCTGATCCACCGATTGGCAATGAAACCTCTCAAGATCAAAACCGCGCGCTTGTCCCAGGTGATCGAAAGCTGTGGTAAGCCAAAGGTCTACACGGTGTGGCAGAAGCCCTCCGCTGACCGCCACCTCCAGTCGCAAATCAAGAACAACCGTGTGATGACAATCTTGAAGAGCGACAGCGGAACCGATTTCGGAATAATCGGCTTCAAGGAAACTAAGGAAGCGCGTTATCTAATTTTTCCAAAATCGTTGAAGCGCTTTGCGGAAAAGCGCATCGTCGGAATCGACTGGGCGCTCGTCCGAGAGTAGCCCTTTCGAAGCGCCGGAGCGTCGCCGTCCTAGCGGATTTATTTTGAGGTTTAGCCCGGCGGCCACGCCAGAGCGCGTTTGCCCAGTAAATGCACATGCAGGTGCGGAACGCTTTCACCTGCATCAGGTCCGCAGTTGATCACCACTCGATATCCACTGGATAGCTCCAACTCCTTCGCCACGTCGCGCGCGACCAGAAGAAGTTTTCCGAGCAGTGCAGCGTCTTCATCGGTCGCGTCCCCGAGACGGGGAATAGCTTTCTTCGGCACGATCAGGACATGTACTGGCGCTTGGGGATCGACGTCGTGAAACGCAATTGCGTCCTCATCTTCCCAAATGACTTTGGCCGGAATTTGGCGTGCGATAATTTTCTCGAAAATCGTCATGAACCGTAGCGTTTCATTAGCGCAGCGAACAATCAAGCCGCGCCCGATCTGTGGCGAATGCCAGTTTCTCGCGAACGAAGCAGACAATTTCCTCGCGCAATGCGTCGCACGCGCGCGTCCATGTTTTCGTGCCGCGAAGATGCTTTACACAAAGTTGCAGCGACGAAAGCCGAAGGTTGTCGACGCCGGCTTCGATCAAAGCATCGATTCGCTTTTCCAAGAGACCGAAAAATGCAAGTTCGTAGCCGGCACCCGCACAATAAGCGACATCCACCAACGAAAGAGAAATCGGTGGCGGTGCGGGCATGAAGTGCCGGCAAATCTCCTTATAGCCGATCGCCTCCAATACGTCGCGCACCGTTTGCGACAGCTGACTGAAAGCCACCACGTTTTCGTCATTTCGCAGGTGCAGATAGAAAGCAATGCTTTCGGTTACGTGTTCAGTGAGCCACCAACCGGGGTAACCCGCTTCATTAGCGGCCCGCGTTATCGCCGCGTGAAGCCAGTCACGATTGAACTCGAACAGTTGTCCGGACGGGGTCCGGAGATATGGAAATTCCTCCTTAAAGGCGACCATGATCTTTGATTGCGCGCTCGCGCGAGTGGCCGGCGACATTCGCGTTCTCTTTCGTTGTCTCGGGAGGAAACAATTCCCTTTGAAGCGCATTCGGTTTTATTCGTCGTCCCAATGTGTGGATAGCATCCACGAATTGGTCGACGTCCTGGAAGCGCTGGTAAACCGACGCGTAACGCAGGTAAGCAACTTCATCGATCTCGCGCAGCTTTCCTAGCACTTTCGCGCCGATCACCGAAGAGGGAACTTCGCGTCCGCCGGTCTCAAGTTCGTGCACGATTTCGTCTACCATGTTCTCTAAGGTAAGCAGACTGGCAGAACGCTTTTCAAAAGCTTTGGCAATGCTGGCAGCAAGTTTGCGACGATCGAACGGCTCATGTGTTCTGTTGCTTTTTATTACGCGCAGGTCCGAGCGCTCGATCTCCTCATAGGTCGTGTAGCGGTATCTGCACTTTAGACACTGGCGACGACGACGGATGCTGGAACCGTCGCGCGATTGACGGGAATCGATGACCTTGTCGTCACGCGACCCGCATTTGGGGCAACGCATAGTGTTTAACGCTAATTAGCACACCATAAATTGTGGCGTCAATGCTTGTTTATTGTTTTGTAGACCTGTCGTGACAAAAGCGAGAGAGCGCGCGCGTACTCCTAAAAACTTTCGCAAAACTGACTCGACCTGCTTATTTATTTCGCGCGCCTGTGCTTTTAGGAGTGCGATGCGTCCACGCTTCGCTGTGATCGATGATCATCCCGTTGACGCATGCATTCGCGAACGTTACACCCGTTCCGATGCAAAATCGGAAAACACGCTCCACAACCTATGGGCCATGGTTGGTCGGTCTCGGCGCGGCGCTTTGGGGAACAGAAAGCGCGTGGCGTATCCCGCTAAACGAATTGTTCGATGCAGAAGTAATCGTTTTTTGGGAACACGTTTTCATCCTGATGATGTTCCTGCCAATCTTGATCTCGCAGTTGCACGAAATCCCAAGAGTGCGTGCACGCACATGGGGCTATCTAGTTTTCTCGGGGTTCGCTGGTTCGGCCGTGGGCACCATCTTCTTCACGCTGGCGTTGAAGTCCGGCAATCCGACAGTGGTAAACGTGGTGTTGAACATTCAGCCCGTGATTTCAACCATCGGTGCGTTTTTCCTTTTCGGTGATCGCCTTGCTCGTCGTTTCTTCCTTTACGCCGGGATCGCAATCGTCGCCGGCATTTTCGTGTCTGTTACGTATCCGACTCAGATCGGCGTTTCATTTGAACGTGCAGGTCTCAACGTCGGCACCGGCTACGCACTGATCTGTGCGTTGTTTTGGGGTCTATCCACTGTCGCCGGACGCGGTGTGATGGTTGGCATGTCGCTGCGACTCGCCTCCAGCACGCGCATCGTGATCGGACTCGTTTGCGTGACGCTAATTCTTCTCGCCTACGGAAAACTGAACGGCGTGGCGCTCTGGCCGGAGGCCGCGCAAGCGCATCCACTAAAAGCCGTCCTGCTGCTGTTTTTCCTCGCATCGATCTCAGGCGGGATTCCGCTTTTGATTTATTTTCAAGGGCTACATCTCACCCGGGCATCAACAGCAGGTTACTTCGAAATGATGCAAACGCTCGCCGCGGTCTGCATCACCTGGGGTTTCTTCCACGCCAGTCTTCACCCGCATCAGGTAATTGCGGCGATCCTTCTGATTGCTGCGATAGCGATGGTGCACCATGTTCAACAACAGGTCGAACCTCAGGATTGATCGCTCTGCAAATGAAATTCATCCGCTGGCTCGTCATTATTGGCGTTGTTGTCCTGGTGGTTTATGGCGCGTCGCCATATTTTTCGTTTTGGCGATTCAGGACCGCCGTACAATCGCGAGATGCGGCAGCAATAAGTTCGCGCGTTGATTTTCCTGCGGTTCGAGCTTCCCTGAAAAGGCAACTGGTTGCGCGTTTCGCCAACCAAACGAACAGTCAAAAGCGCTGGATTAATCTTGGACCAACACTCATCGATGCCATCATCGACGCTTACGTTACACCCGAGGGGATCGCGGCACTGCTCTCAAATCCAGAGGCGCTAAAAAACCTGAAAGCGCCACGAGAATTTCATTTCGAATTCGGCAAAAACGAGAACTGGTGGAAAGTGAAATACGCCTTCTTTACGGGCCCGCGCAGTTTTGTCGTCGATCGGGATGGCATTAAGCTCACATTCAATTTCACAGGCTTGGGCTGGAAGCTCCGCGATGTCAATCTCGGTTTGCCCGACCGCAAGCGTTAATTTGCGATACCGATCGCAGAACCAGTCGCTCGAGTGCGCCACGGCTTCTTACACGAGGCTAAACTCGTGGATCCGATTTGGAAGCACTTTATCCTTCGAGCAAAGTTCCGCGAAAGTCTGCAACCCTTGCTTCGCTCGCGTTCCAAAGCCGAATCGAAGATGCTCGTTGTAGTAACGATCAAGAAATTCTTTTGTGAAAACCTGCTTGTTGTCACTGACATCGGCAACAGCGCCTGATACGACAGCCGGGAGGTCGGCGAGATTTTCGTCCCGTAATCCGCGAAGGCGTTGAGCGATCGCTTCCGCATCGGGTACTTCGGGGCGGATCAGCCACAGCGCGTAAACAAACGGGAGGCCAGTAAGCTTTTTCCATTCCTCGCCAAGATCCCAGAATTGATATGCATCGGCGTGGCTTTGCCGGAACCTGATCGCTTGATCGCCGATAATAAGGCGCGCGCGAGGCAATCCTGTTGTGTCCGAAGCACCGGCGGTCAAACGAGGGGTCAATCCAAGCTCCGCCAGAAGACAGCGCAAGAGGTTGGCCGCAGTTTCAGATGCCGGATCAAGTTCGATTTCTTCGATTCTTGAGAACTCGCCACGGTGCGCGACCACTACACTGTAAACCGGGCCATCGGATGAAATGGAAACGTCGTCAACAATTCGATATATCGGGTTCCGCAGAAATTCGAAGCTGGAAACAAGCGCGACGTCGAGCCGGCCTTTCGCGAGTCGCCGACACAAGGCCGACGGATGGTCGAACTCCACATTGCCCGGCCAGCCGCGGATGAGCGGACGAGCGTTTAAATACTTAACGCAACCGAGACGGACAGATTTCAACGTAAACAGTACTCGAGTCGCCGTTTTTCATGAGCATGGGTTCTGCAAGGAATTCCTCGGTTTCGCGCGGAACGACAGACAGTGCTACGCGCAGGCAAGCTCGGCGGACACTGGCGCCGCATGTGTCCCATCGGACCGGTGCGAAATATGCCGATAGTGACTGTCACGCTGGACAGGCTCCCGCCGAGCTTCACGAATGGCGTGTTCAAGCGCGGCGATAGTTTGCTGCTGCGGTGTAGTAGCACCGGCCATGTGGAAAATTTTTTCCTCCAGGATTGTCCCATGGAGATCGTCCACGCCGTAGCTCAGCGAGACCTGCGCGAGAGGCAATCCGAGACTAACCCAATATGCCGTCAGGTGCCCGATGTTGTCGAAGTAAATACGGCTCACCGCTAGATTCCGCAGTTGCTCAAACGCAGAGGCGCGCTTGATATGGCCAAGGATTCCGTGGGACTGCGTCGGCTCGAACGCAAAAGGAACAAACCCAGTAAAACCGCCCGTCTCATCCTGCAGTTGCCGGAGTTGGCGCAAATGATCAGCCCGATGTGCAATCGTTTCGATATGTCCGTAAAGCATCGTGCACGTGCTGCGGCCGCCCATCGAATGCCAGGTGCGATGCACGTCGAGCCACTCGTCGGCGGTTTCTTTGCCGCGGCAGATTTGGTCCCGCACGATTGGATCAAAAATCTCGGCGCCACCACCGGTGATCGAACCAAGGCCCGCTTCGCGAAGAGTTTCCAGTGTATCGCGAATCGGCATCTTGAAAACGCGCTGGGCCAAATGGCGGGCTTCGATGGCGGTGAATGCCTTTATATGCAACTGCGGATCAAGCGCTCGGAGCCTTCCCAAGAGTTCGAGATACCAGTCCTTTTTCAAACTGGGATGCAATCCGCCGACCATGTGCACTTCGGTGACTCCAAGGGGAAGCGCATCCGTCACGGCTTGAACAATTTCGTCAATTGCATATTCGAATGCGTGCGCGTCACGCTTTTTGGCGGCAAATGCGCAGAATTGGCAGGATAAAATGCAGATGTTCGAGTAGTTGATGTACCGGTTGTGGATATAGGTCGCGTAATTGCCGTTCTTTCGCTCGCGTACTACGTTGGCGATGATTCCCAGAGCATTAAGATCGTTTGCACTGTAAAGGGCCAGAGCGTCCGCTTCTGAAATCCGCTGCTGCGACTCGACCTTCTCGGCGATTGGTCTGAGTTCCTTTGGAATGAGTTGGTAATTCATCGGCACACTCTGGTTAATCGCGCGGAAAGCATGCACAAGCCGCTCTCGGGTTGCAACAAAAACGATGCCTACGAGGATGGGGGACGACGGAGCTTCATTTTTCTGGCAAGTTTTGCTGTGTGCCAACGTCTAAGTCACGATGTCTCAAAACGATCCAGGAAAGCAGGGCAGATCGGAAGAAGATGCCGATGACGTGCGGCTGATGCAGTTGGTCGGCCGCGGCGACACTCGGGCATTTGAGCAGCTCATCGAGAAGCATCAAACGCTGGTGGCGGGCACGGTCGCACGCATGCTCGGCAGCAGTTCTGATGTGGAAGACATCGCACAGCAGGTATTCATCCGGGTGTGGAAAAGCGCGCGCCGGTATGTTCCACGCGCGAAGTTTACGACCTGGCTGTTGAAAATTACTCGCAATCTGGTCTTTAACGAGATGCGCCGAACCAAGCGTCGGCCTCATGTTCCGCTGCAATCAGAGCTAGGCGCAGAAGGTCCGCCTGTGAAGGATGAGACGAACCTCGCGCCGGACGAATCTCTTTTGGAAACCGAACTACAGGAGGCGATCGAGGAGGCGATTCAGCGGCTTCCGGAGACCCAGCGAATGGCGCTTGTGCTGCGCCGTTATCACCAGCTCAGCTACGAACAAATCGCCGAGGTCCTCGATCTCTCGGTGCCGGCGGTAAAAAGTGTACTTTTTCGTGCACGCACAGAACTCCGTTCGCGGCTGAGCAAATATTTCGACTAGTCCGTTAAATCGAAACTCACTGGCGGTCCTCGTCTTCAAGGACTCGACCTCGGACTGGGCGTGTCTCCGTGTGATGGGTCAACACATGCATGCGTCCATCACTCCCGCGGAAAAATGCGCTTAAAATCCAGCTGACGACGCTGATCACAATCGCGCCCCAGAATGCGCTCCAGAAGCTGTCCACATGAAATCCGGCAACAACAGTAGGCACCAGAAGCAGCAGGAGCCCGTTTAAAACGAGAATAAACAAGCCGAGCGTAATGAGAATTACCGGTGCGCTGAGGATCAACAGAAATGGCCGCACAAATGCATTGAGAATGCCCAGCAAGAGCGATGCCCCGATGAGCGCTGCGACCGTGTCGTAATGGATTCCACGAATGACAGACGAGGCGACCATTACTGCAATCGTCGTCGCCGCCCAGCGGAAAACGAACTGTTTTATGCCGATCATGTCTTCCTCAATTCACGCGATCTCATAATGAGGA
>DATFXP010000034.1:0-6662 GCA_035315785.1 Candidatus Udaeobacter sp.
AAGGATCGAAAAAGAGTTGGACCGCCCTCACAGGCAACCGTGCGGACCTTGTATTGATCACGCAGAGTTTTCAGCATTTCGGCAAGATTGACTTCGGTTGCGCTGGTTAAGTGCAAACTTGCCTTCTTGCGCAGAGCCTCCTGATTTTTCCGAGGCATCCGTTTAGTTGAAAAGATGATGATTGGCGACACATCGGATTGAAAAATCTTTAGTCGATCGTCGATTCTGCCTCTGTTGGATATGATTACGCGAAGTGGGGAGCGGGACTGGCCGCGCTTGATCCGCAGTTCCTGCAATTCCGTGGGCACTCCAAGCCGGACGTTATCGCGTTCCAAACTTGTATGGCCAAGCAGAACCGCATCGGCTAAAGCGCGCTTCCGGAATAAGTGCAACTTGTCTTGACGTGAAGTAAAATCTACTGGTCCGAAATCTTTTGTCGTGACCTTCCCGTCGGCGGTCATTGCAAAAGTGGCAACAACGAATGGGCGGGTGCGTATTTGCCTCATCGTCAAGTAAACGCCGAACGCCGAACGTCCAACACCGAACGCTCAATTGTCTGAATTCGGAGTTGCGCGTTTGGCGTTGAGCGTTGGGCGTTGAAGATTTTCCTCATTCCGGTTCGCTGATCTCGTGTTCCAGCGTGACAACTTCCTCTTCCATTTCGCGGAGTTTCACGCGTTCTACGGCGCCACTCGGCTTGTAAAACAGGTAAACAACTGCACCCGGAAGACAGCAAACGAGAATGATCACGAAACTTAGCGATCCGATGAGAATGGCTTTTGCTTCAGGAACGCCGCACAATCCATTGAGCATGATCTGCAAAACTTTTTCACGTAACCCGATTCCGGCAAAACTGATCGGCAAAGCTGAAATGGTTCGTTCGACGGGCATAATCGCAAAAAAATCGATTAGCGGCACCCAGACGCCCAACGCGTAGGCGGCAAACAGGAAAGCTGTAAACGTTGCAAGATGCGCCACGATCGAAGCACCAAACGCTACGAGGGATGCGCGCCAGTGATGCGCATACAGATGATAGGCTGCGAAGATCTCAATCAGCTTATCGCGTCCTGGAAAATGGGCGGGAAAAAAACGGAAAAGCTTGAATCCACTGATGATGAAAGTCGCGACCAGAAAGGTAACCGATGCGCCCAAAAGAATGAGCAAGAGCCAGAGTAAATTTCGGGTCTCTGATTTCTGGGAAAGGAAATCATATCGCAAAGCAATCAGAGTGGCCGTAACGGCAACAAGGGCAACAAGCCCGATGAATCGATCAAAGACTACTGCGAGCAACGCGCCCGCTTTTTTGTCAGGCGTTTCCTTCAGCAAATAATAACTTTTAATGATGTCGCCGCCGGTGCCTCCGGGGAGAAACTGATTGTAAAATAACCCTATGAAGAACAGTCCGATCAGCCGCGGGGCGCTGAGGTGAATATTTTGCACTTTCAGCAAAATGTTCCAACGAAACGCGGCTGCTGCTTCCACGACGAAATAGGCCAGCATCGACATCAATACCCAGCGGTACTCTGCGTGCCGAAGCGCCTCGAGCATTTGGGCGCGCCGGTTTGGATCGTGATAAACCCAATACAGCACCCCGACGGTGACACTGACCTGGAAAATCGTGACCAGAACCTTCTTCATTCGCCAAACCGTTCCTTCCAGATTCGAACGGACTGGCGAATCGCATCCGCCGTTTTGTTCGGGCTCATCTCCCAAACAAATAAGCAGTTTGTGGGAAGGAGCGGAACAAGTTTATCGAAATCTATTCCCCCTGTAAAAGGCACTTCATGGTCTTTGGCCGGCCAAACGCAGTCCTGCACGTGCGAGCCAAACGCCCGGGACCCAATCGCGCCTAACCACTCGGCATGATCAATGAACCCCAAGTTTTCCCTAATTTGTGAGTGGCCGAAGTCGTGCCAGTAGCCGACGTCTCCCGAATTCAATTCGTCCAGCAAGCCCAGCAACTCGCGTTCGCTTGGAATTTCTTCGTAACCGCGCCGGCTTTCCAGAGCGATCCGGACGTGTTTCGAAGTCGCGTGCTCAACGATGCGACGCAGGCAATCCTTCACCCACTGCAAATGAGCGGGGGCGTGTCGTTCGCGCGTTTCCACCGCTTTCAGTTTGGCTCGTACGTACCCGCGCGAGAGATGCTTGCCCGATTTCGTCAGCTTGATCAATCGATCGGTAATTGGTCGCATTTTTACCTCACCCAAATGCAATACGACAAATGGCGCGCCCAGTCGCTCTGCGAAATCAATTGTCTGAAAAGTTTGTTTCACGGCACGCTCGCGTTCCTCGGGAGAAATAGCAGAAAGCTGATAACAATCCGGCGAAGCCACCATCACTTCGACAGGCAACGGACAAAAATTATGCAAACTGCTGAAACGCACCTGGCCTGAATCAAACATTTTCTGAATCCCCGGCATCAGCGACAAGCGTATCCCGTGCCCTAATTCGATCGAATCAAACCCAAGTTCGGTTTTGATTTCGCGGAGCATTTCGTCTCCCGCGGTGTGCCGCCCAGAGTTCCAGCAAGTGGAAAACGAAATCATCGCTCAACTGTGGGCATTCACTGCGGCGAACGCCATGCTTCAGCAGACCGGCTCAATTTCAGGCTCCGGGGCGGGCGAAACCGGTTGATCGCAAACGTGACGTCCAGCAACGCTCAAAACCGAAAAAGCAGCAATTCCATAGATCACGGATGCAATCGTCAGTGTTGTTTGCATTCCGATGAGATCGGCGAAGCCGGGCATGATTAGGCCTGCAATGGGCATCAGGCCGAAGAAACTCATGCCCACAACCGCTGATACGCGACCGCGCAAATGTGCCGGCGCCTGTTCCTGCACGATCGTGTTCGTAAGGCCAAAGTTCATTGAGAGGGCAATCGCCATTGCGCCCATCGCGCAAGCAGTCAGTAAAAAACCTTGTGACAACGACATGAGCAACACACCCAGAGCAATGGCTATCACGTTTCCGGTCATGAACTTTAATCGATTCTGGCGCGCTACGCTCAGTAGACCAATCGAACCTAGGAACGCGCCGCTTCCGGATATTGCCATCAGTCCACCCATGCTTTTCGCGCCCAAATGAAGAATATCGCGCACGTAGAGCGGGAGCATCACTGAGATCGCTGGGAAAACGAAGACTGTGTTCAGCGCAATCAGTGTGATGAGAGAAACAATGATGCGATTGGAGCGAACATAGCGGAATCCTTCCAAGATGCCGCTACGGCGTTGTTCTTCTTCCTCCGGTGTGCCCATCGGTCGTTTCGGTAACGAGATGAGTGCGGCGATCAATGCTACAAACGAGAGCGCGTTCGTGAAAAATGCCGATGCTGCGCCCCACCACCCGACAAAAAAACCTGCTAACGACGGACCGATCAGACGCGATCCGTGAAACACTGATCGATCGAGGGCGACGGCTGCAGCGATCTCATCCCGCTTCACCAACTCCGGCACAAGTGCACTGATAGCCGGCATTTCGTAAGCGAAAGCAATCCCCAGCAACAGCGCAAAGAAAACAATATGCCAGACGCGGATCTGACCGCACATCACCAAAAACCCCAATGCTATCGCAAAGATGATTTGCGCAATTTGCGTTGCCACCAGGATCTTGCGCTTGTCCAACCGGTCAGCGAGCGAACCTGCCACCGGAGCAAGTATCAACGCCGGCAACCCCGCAGCGAAGTTCACCAATCCAAGCAGAATCGCTTTGGTGGTGAGACCGCTCATCACCCAGCTTTGGGCCATCATTTGCATCCAGGTGCCACTGTCGGAAATGAGCGAGCCGAGGATGTATCGGCGAAACGGTCCCTGACGTAATAGTGCCAGCGATTTCAATCCAACCCCTTTTTCCTGCGAATTCATCGCAAACACTCATCGTTGGAGAGGCGTTTGTGTCAAACGCCTTAGTCTCCGGTGAGCCGAAGCTGTAATACTCAGAAGAAGTTCGCTGAAAATCGTTGACTTAAGGGGACAATTGCCGAGCGAATCCCGTTTGGTATTTTGAATCATGCGCATCGATAGATACACGCAAAAGATGCAGGAGGCGCTGCAGGCGGCGCAGGACCTCGCGTCGCAACTGAACAATTCCGAAATCACGAACGAACATTTTCTTTCGGCTCTTCTGGGTCAAAGCGATGGCATAGCGCGGCCGCTCCTGGAGAAGATTGGGGCAAATGTTGATCAGTTGCAGGAACGGTTGCGTTCGGAGTTGGAGCATCGCCCTAAAATCCACGGTAGCGCCGCCGATCTGCGGATCTCGAACGAACTCCGCAGCGTGCTGGACAGCGCCGAAAAGGAAATGTCCAAGCTCAAAGATGAGTTTACGAGCGCCGAACATTATTTGCTCGTGCTATCTGGTGCGAACGTTCCTGCGGCAAAATTGCTGAAAGATTCGGGCGTCAGCCGCGACAAGCTGATGCAGGGGCTCCAGCAGGTGCGGGGCTCACAGCGAGTGACCGATCAAAATCCCGAGGGGAAATTTCAGACACTGGAAAAGTATGGACGCGATCTCACGGAGTTGGCGCGGCGCGGCAAGATCGATCCGGTAATCGGACGCGACAATGAGATTCGCCGTGTTATGCAGGTACTTTCACGCCGGACGAAAAATAATCCGGTGCTGATCGGTGATCCGGGCGTCGGTAAGACGGCTATCGTGGAAGGCCTGGCACGTCGCGTCATCAGTGGCGATGTCCCCGATTCTTTGAAAAACAAACGCATCATTGCGATGGACATCGGCGCTATGGTTGCCGGTGCCAAGTTCCGCGGTGAATTCGAAGACCGCCTCAAAGCCTTTTTAAAAGAAGTCACTGATTCTCAGGGCCAGATCGTTCTCTTCATCGATGAATTGCACACGATCGTAGGCGCCGGCGCGGCCGAAGGTTCGGTCGATGCGTCGAACATGCTTAAGCCGATGCTTGCTCGTGGCGAGTTGCGTACCATCGGTGCGACCACGATTGATGAGTATCGCAAATACATCGAGAAAGATGCGGCGTTGGAGCGGCGTTTTCAGCCAGTGCTCGTAGGCGAACCAACCGTTGAAGATACAATCGCGATCCTGCGCGGGTTAAAAGAGCGTTACGAAGTGCACCACGGTGTGCGCATCACTGACGGCGCATTGGTTGCAGCAGCGGTGCTATCGCAGCGTTACATCACGGACCGCTTTCTGCCGGACAAGGCGATTGACTTGGTCGATGAAGCGGCGTCGCGTTTGAAGATCGAGCTCGATTCAATGCCCACCGAGATCGACGTGATCGAGCGTCAGGTCATGCAGCATGAAATGGAACGCCAGGCGCTCAAGAAAGAGAAAGATCCGGCTAGCAAAGAGCGTTTGAAGAAGCTTGAGAAGGAATTGGCTACGCTAAAGGAAAAATCGAATGCGCTTAAGGCCGAGTGGCAAAAGGAGAAAGCGCTCATCGATGAGCAGAGGAAGGCGAAGGAAGAGATCGATCGTTTACGAACTGATTTAGAGCGCGCGCAGCGCCGCGGTGAATTGGGCAATGCGAGTGAAATTCAATACGGCCGTATTCCTGAATTGGAAAAGAAATTGGCAGATCTCACTGCGAAATCGGCCAAAACTAAAAAGCGGTTGCTGCGAGAAGAGGTGACTGAGGAGGACATCGCCGAGGTCGTATCGAGCTGGACGGGCATTCCGGTTTCGCGTTTGCAAGAAGGCGAACGCGAAAAACTCGTAAAGTTAGAAGGGCATTTGCATCTGCGTGTCGTTGGCCAGGACGATGCCATCAAGGCGGTGTCCAACGCAGTGCGTAGGGCTCGCGCAGGTCTGCAGGATCCGAATCGCCCACTGGGTTCATTCATCTTTCTTGGTCCCACCGGCGTTGGCAAAACCGAATTGGCCCGTGCGCTAGCGGAATTTTTGTTCGATGACGAGAACGCAATGATCCGCATCGACATGAGCGAATACATGGAGAAACACACTGTCGCGCGCTTGATCGGCGCTCCGCCTGGGTATGTCGGTTACGAGGAAGGAGGTCAGCTTTCCGAAGCGGTGCGGCGGAAGCCGTATTCGGTCGTGCTGTTCGACGAAATCGAAAAAGCTCATCCAGACGTGTTCAACGTGCTGCTTCAAGTCCTTGATGATGGCCGCATCACGGACGGGCAGGGGAGAACGGTCGATTTCAAAAACACGGTCGTAATTATGACTTCCAACATCGGTTCGCAATACATTACCGAGGAAGAATCCCCTGAAGCCCGCCGCCGGCTGGTGATGGACGCATTGCGTGCGCATTTTCGACCTGAGTTTTTGAATCGTGTGGACGAGATCATCATTTTTGACAGACTCAGTGAAGAGGAGCTAAAGAAAATCGTCGAAATTCAGCTTGGCCGATTGTCGAAACGTCTGGAGCAACAAAAGATCAAGCTAAAGCTGTCCGAATCCGCCAAGGCATTGCTCGCGCGCGAAGGCTACGATCCCGTTTACGGTGCACGACCCTTGCGTCGCGCCATTCAACGAGAAATTCTCGATCCGCTCAGCATTGATATTCTCGAAGGCAAAGTCCGCGAAGGTCAGACCGTGCACGTTGACGCCAAAGACGGCGCACTTGAATTTCGCGAAAAATAGTTCTCACTACTGCTCCTTGTAGGGAGTGTGAGGCCTAAGACGAACATCCGATTCAACGGCCGGGAGTATGCGAATGCGGACGA
>DATFXP010000035.1:0-5904 GCA_035315785.1 Candidatus Udaeobacter sp.
CATTCCAAATTTCTTCACTCCGAATAAACCGAAGCGAAGCCGCGAGGAAGTTCGACGCGATCTCGGGGTCATCGACGAATTTCTTGTGTTGCACATGTCGAGTTTGCGACCTGTGAAGCGCATCGATCTCCTACTGCGCACCGTCGCGATGTCGAAGAACCGGCGGCGCCTTAGACTGTTCATTATGGCGGGCGGCCCTTTTGATCCTTACGAGTCATTGCTCGATGAATTGCGACTTCGGGATGTTGTTATTGTCCGCCAAAACACAGCTGTGGTTGACGAGTATTTACAAGCCGCGGATGTGGGACTCTACACCTCCGAATACGAAAGCTTCGGTCTAAGCATTCTCGAGACGATGTTTTATGGGAAACCTGTCGTCGCGTTCCGCGTCGGTGGGATTCCAGAAGTCGTTGGAGATTCTTCTCCTCTGTATCCTTTAGCGGATGTACGCGCTGCTGCTGCTGCGTTGGATGAGTTTATCGAATCGCCGAATCTGGCGCGAGAACTAGGTGAACGGAGTCGAACTCGCGCGCTGGAAAGGTTCTCGGCAGATCGGATTGTCCCTCAGTATGAAGCGCTTTATCGTCGTGTCGTTGCCGACGAATGAAGCCGCGTTAACTCTTTGTGCGTCCTGCGAGATACAATGCACCGTGCAGGAATCGAACCTGCAATAAAACGCCTGTTTCATAGGTAGATCGCGATTTCCGATCTTGCAAAATTATGCAAGGTCATGCAGATTGAGTGTCATGAATCGTCATGAAAAGCCGGACCGACGAAAACCGATCATCGTAAAGGTGGGGAACGCCGCCGTGAAAATCTATCATGGCAAATCACGGGGTTATGACCTTTTTACTGTTGTCCACTATGCCGGAGGCCAACGAAAGCGCGAGACCTTTGCAAAGTTAGACGACGCCAAACGCCGGGCCGGGGACGTAGCACGCGCAATGTTAAATGGTCGTCTAGCAGTACTGGAATTAACGAGCGCAGATCGCGAAGGATACGTTAGCGCGATTGAACTTTTGAAGCCGTTGGGCATTCCATTGCACAGCGCGATTGAAGAGTACGTTGCTGCCAGGTCGCACTTGCATGGGGAGTCGCTTTTGTCGGCTGTTAAGGAACACGCTGCACGTCGAAGGTATGTCGTCGATAGAGGTGTCGGTGAAATCGTTGACGAGATGCTTATGGCGAAAAAGCACGATGGGCTGTCGCCACGCTACCTTTATATGCTGGGCAGTGACCTCACGCGGTTCAAAAATGCTTTCAAAACAAATATCGGTTCGATCACTTCCGCTGTGATTGAGGACTGGTTGGCATCGCAACGGGTCACAGCCCGCACCCGTAACAATCTGCGCGCCTCTATTATTACGTTGTTTAATTTTGCCCGATCACGCGGGTATCTGCCAAAGGGACAGCCCACCGAGGCAAATGATGTGCGGCGCGCAAAAGATCGCGGCGGCAAGATCGGTGTTTTAACGCCGAAACAACTTGCCGGGCTTATCCGCCAAGCCCCAGCAGACATCAAACTTTACCTCGCGATCGCTGCGTTCACCGGAATGCGAGCGAGCGAAATTCTCAGACTTGATTGGGGCGATGTAAACTTTGAGCGGGGGCATATCACCGTCGCTGCCGACAAAGCAAAAACTGCGACGCGGCGGCTGGTAGCAATCCAGCCGAATTTAATGCAATGGCTCGCACCCTATCGGGGTCGCAAGGGCAATGTTGTCAATCACCGCGTTGATTGCCGCGCTATCGAGTTCGCCAAAAAACGACGAGTAGCGTGGCCACACAATTGTCTCCGGCACTCCTATGCAACGTATCGTCTGGCCGCAGTTGCTGACGCCGCCCGTGTTGCGCTGGAGATGGGCAACAGCCCGCAAAAGCTGATGACGAACTATCGGGAGCTTGCCGATGAACACGACGCGACCGCATGGTTCGCGATTGCACCGAAACGAGCGAAGAACGTAGTCCTGATGGCCGGTTAGGTTGGCGTACTTTTGGGCGGTTCACAGCCCCCTTAAAATCCCCCCTCCCGCCTCCGGCTTGACCATATATAGCGTACCTGCAAAAGGCAAACGCTTTTTGTAGTATTTTCCTATCGACCTTTAAGCGTCCCGTTCATCCGCGCCGCTCCATTTAGTTGACAGCCTGCATCAAGTATATGCAAGGTCAATCATTTACCAGCGAAGAGGCGCGTCTGCTAAATAAACCGCAGGCAGCCCGAAGGCTCGGCGTCTGCGCTAGGACGTTGGATTCTTGGATCGCGGCGGGGCGAATTCCTTACGTAAAAATTGCTCGATCAGTCAGATTCATTCCGAATGATCTCGAGCAGTTCATTCTCGATCACCGCATCGGGTAAGGCAAAGAACAGATGAAGGGAATTGCGCCATCTATCCCTCGCCGTACGCACAGGGAATTAGCGTCGCCTGCTGCACCTGGCCATCGACACGAGCAGATGAAAAACGTAGTTCTGCCGTTGCTCGCCAGTGGGCTTTCTGCCGAGGCCGTTTTCGTGCAGTTGCGCGGCATGTACGCGCCAGATGTGAGCGACCGCGAGATTCACAACCTAATTGAATGGGCCGTCTCTAAAAATCCGATCCTGTGCGGCCACCGCTGGAATGCTCGCAACTGCGGCACCTTGAGTCTTTCACGCGAAATAAGGCCAGAGCGAGTGACAACCGATCAGGCGATCGCCAACGCTCAGAAATGGCTTCGCGGCTTTCGCTGCGACGAAGGCGATCTCTGGCATATATCACCGTGGCGACCGCTGGAAGACCCGCGTTTTGACTCACTCATGCTATTCGCAGCCCTCTACAGCAAAGAGGACCATATCAATATCGTTACCGAGTTCGCGCTGGAGCAAAAAGATGGCGAGCGGAAGGCGAATCCCAGAGGCTCTGGTAAAATTCTGCGACGCGATGATTGGATGCGCTGGATCCGGGATCATGGGACGCCACAGAGCGAAGCAGGCGCATGGATTCGGCCCAATCCAGTAAAGAAGCGTGGCCGCGGCAGGGATGGCGCAGTTACAGACGAGGACGTGACAAGTCATCGATTTTGCCTTCTCGAAAGTGATGCGCTGCCTATCGATCTTCAGCTTTCCGTTTGGGCGCGGCTGCCACTGCCGGTGGCTGCCATAATTACGAGTGGTCGAAGGAGTGTTCACGCATGGATCATGCTGAATTGCGCAAACGCGCAGGAATATCGAGAGAAAGTAAATCGCATTCATGTGTTGTTGAGCCGGTTTGGTATTTGCTCAAGTAACAAGAACCCATCGCGTCTATCGCGACTTCCTGGCGCGCAGCGAGAAATCGCAAAGCATGGAGACGGCGCGCAGCGCCTTCTGTATCTCAACCCAGAGCCAGCGGAGGCACCAATTTTTGAAAGGAGGGATCGCAAATGGCCGTAACGCTCGACCCGTTAGAAGCCGAATTTTCAGAGATAGATTCGCGATCTTCTACCAACGGGAATGATATAGCTGCTCGCTTAAACAGCGCGAAGCCCAAAGTAGAGTTGCCAGGCGATGATCGATTACTCTCTGCATTCGCCGTGGAATTGGCCGAAATACTGAAAGACCGCGGCCTGTACCAGCGCGGCGGACTGCCATTTATAGTCAACCGGCGACAAGACGGGCTCGAGGCTATTACTCCGCAGATGCTTAGGACCTTGGTAGAGGACCATTTAATTTGTTACCGAATAAAGACGGTCGGAGACACCGAGCTGAGTTTGGAGAGAACGATGAGCGAGAGCGACGCGAAAGGCGTACTCTCATCGCAGCAATTTATAGATAAGCTCCCCACGCCGGAAAAGATCGCAACCGCTCGGCTTCCTGTCATGCGTCAGGATGCCAGGATAGAATTGCTACCAGCGGGTTATGACCGGGAATCGCTCACGCTGACGATCCCACAGTGCAACTTTGATGAAAATCTGTCATTGTCAGCGGCAATCACCACAATCGACGAACTACTGAGTGAGTTTCCTTTTAAATGCGCGCGTCGCTCCAAAGCTGTAGCTGTTTCGGCAATCGTGAGCCTGTTTGCGGTCGGCCTGCTGCCAAAAGCAGCGTTGCGACCCGTGTTTATCTATCTGGCTAATGCGGAGGGAGCTGGGAAGACCCTCTTGGCAAAATGCGCAATCTCGCCGGCCCATGGGATCGTCAAGACCGATGGCGATCTTAAAGACAAAACCGAGACTGCGAAAGAACTGCTCGCCGCTGTGATCGAAGCGCGGCCCTACATTCTTTTCGACAATTGCAAGGGTTACTTGGATTCGCCTTATCTAGAGGCATTCGTGAACGCCGCAGTATGGAGCGGACGCATCCTCGGTGTCAGCAAGATGTTCGCTGGCGAAAATTTGGTGACGGTGTTCGTCACGGGTAACGGCTGCACGATGTCGCCAGACATGCGCCGGCGCTCCCTGTTCGTCGAGCTGTTTATGGAAGACGCGCGCGCCGAAGACCGCGAATTTCGCCGTATTTTAGACGATAGAGAACTAATTGCCATGCGGCCGCAAATGCTCGCCGCGCTCTGGGCCCTTGTACGCGAATGGGACGTAGCAGGCAGGCCAAAAGCTACCCGACCACACAGCACCTTTCCACGCTGGGCTGACACGATTGGTGGCATAGTCGAGTTTGCTGGGTATGGGTGCCCGTTAGAGTCGCCAGAAATAGAGAACGCCGCTGATATTGACGGCACGGATATGCGCGAACTGGTGAAGTTGTTTGGTGACACTCAGCCCCAAAACTTTGATGAGGTGGTTTCTATGGCGAGGGAACATGGGTTGTTTGAACGACTAATCGGCACCGACGGGGAGCTCAAGTCGGCCGAAAAATCAAGGGTTGGGAAGCTACTAAAACGGTACGACCAACGCATCTTTGATGGGGCCAGGAGGTTTGTTGTGGATGGGAAAGGCCACACACGAATGTTCAGGGTGGTCTGGGAGCACTCGGAACATGGTTAACATGGTCAACATGGTATTCCAACCAATTCAGGAGAGCTATGGTGCATTTGAACTGGCCAGAAGACCGTGCTCGACCATGCAACCATGCTGGTAAGCTTGCTTCACGCATGAAGCTTCGGTTTACTGGGCCTCGTTTTACCTGGTGGTGGCGAAGGAATCTTTTAATGACTTTGGGTTCTTAGGTCAGGGGCGGTAGCCTGTCTGAAACTTCCGTGTCGGCCGCCCAAAATTAAGTTTGCATACTTGTTCTTCAGGATGAATCACCACGGCGGCAGCAGAATGATTCCTGGATGTGTGTTGCTCCCTATCTCCATTGAATACGCAGCGGCGTAGCTCGTTATAGCTATTTTTACCTTGCCCGTTTGGGGTCCCCCAGCTCTCGTTCGCTGCAGTGCATGGTTAGGCGTGCCCTTCTGCCTTGGAAGCCATGTAGTCCCATAGCGATTCGCCTTTGATTCCGCCGTATCCTTCGGCTTCCGTTGTCGTCATATCGGTAAAGTAGGAATCGTATTGCGTCTGTCGCTCATGCTGCAAGGGGGTTGGGCAGAAACACTTCTCATACCACTCAGCCACGCGCGGTCCCGTCAGGACGGCCTTTTTCATGGAGGCCACGATCTCCTCTCCGTCGGGCCGTTGTTTGGCCACCGTTCCATCAGCGAGTTTGCGGTAGAACTCGCCAATCGCGTCGTCGATGACCCTCGCTTTGACTTTGTAGATCATATCTCTCCCGAATTTGATATTCGAAAATGTCGTGTGACGCCTAACGAGAAAGAGATAAGCCACGGCAGGGTGTCGTGGCAAACACCACGAAGTGATTTCGCAATGGGGCGATTGAGTTCATCGCTTGGTTAGGCCGGTGCAGTCGCTCTATTCGCAAGGGTGAGACACCGGAGCAGCGGACGGAAGTTTTTCAGTAAAGTTCATCACGCGCGCGAATTTCCAAGAGCC
>DATFXP010000036.1:0-5039 GCA_035315785.1 Candidatus Udaeobacter sp.
GGACTTTGAAATCCCGTTGGCGCCGGTCGGGTCACCGTTTCAATTGCGCGCTTGGAAAATCTTGCAATCAATCCCAGCCGGCGAAACACGCTCCTATTCCTGGATGGCAAAGAAACTCGGGGACGAAAACGCGCGCCGCGCAACCGGCCGCGCAAACGGCACGAACATGATTTGCATCGTTATCCCGTGTCACCGGGTTATTCGCGCGGATGGCACGTTGTGCGGGTACGGCGGTGGATTGTGGCGCAAGAAATGGCTGCTCGATCACGAGCGACGTTGGGTGAAGTGATCGCGCACCTGTGATCGGAAAATCACAAGAGCGCAACTGATCACGATTCACTGAACACCCGACCCAAGGATTAGAAATCCGAATCCACGCTAGGTAACGAAATCCCGTTGCCAGCACGTTGCCGTATCCGAAGGCCCAAAACTGCGGAGTTAATTGCACAATTCCTCCGGTAGTTTCTGCCGTCACCTTGCGCTTGAATTGGTGACTGTGGAACAGTTCCTCAACGGCTACCGTGAGCTGAGCCAGGCGAGCAACGTCCCTGTTCGAACCCTGCGGACGCTGGTTAAAAATAAGGTAATCCCGCACATTCGTGCTGGGCACAGAACCATTTTGTTTTCGCCTTCAAAGGTCGAGAAGGCGCTGGCGCGGCGCACGGTGAAGGAGGTCAGCTAAGATATGCACGCGCGGGCAACAAGGCGGTCAAGTAACACACTGCCGCACAGCATCGAAGCGGAGCAAGGCGTACTAGCTTCGATACTCCAATCACCACACGAGGCAATCGCCGAGTGCGTCGAAAAGCGACTCGGCGAGCAACACTTTCACGTCCCGGCGCACCGGACGATCTACACCGTGCTGCGCGACATGCACGACGCCGAGGAAGCGATTGATCTCATCACGGTCACTAATGCGCTGCGCGACCGAAAGCTGCTCGAAAGCATAGGCGGCCCGCATTTCGTCACGCACCTGTGCACTTTCGTCCCGACGGCTGCGAACGTGGGCTATTATGTCGAGATCGTTCGCGACAAATACATTCTCCGCGAGACGATCTGCGCATCCGAGATTGCGATCCGTCGCGCGATGGAACTGCAACGAGAAGATGCGTTCAGCGTGCTCGACGAATTGCAAGGCCGTGTAGTCTCGCTCCGATCCTTGCACGGGACGAATGGCATAAACCCGTTGATTGAGTTCCGCTCGCCGCTCCAACTCAAAAATTTCACGCCGCCACCCGGCCACGTGTTGGTTGGAGATTGTCATGTCGTGCGCGGCTCGGTCTTCGTGGAAGGCGGTCCCCCCGGTGTTGGCAAATCTCGCGGCGCCGTAGCGCTGGCTGTAGCCGGAGCGCATCGCTGCGACTGGTTCGGCTTAAAGGTGCACCGGCAATTCAAGACAATGATTGTTCAAAGCGAGAACGGAAAATTCCGTCTCGCGCGCGAGTTTGCGGAATTAAACTGCGATGCCCTGGAAAGTTTTGTGCGCATCTGCCCGCCGCCGCCATACGGATTTTGTTTCCAGCGCGAGGAATTTCGCAGGCAACTCGCCAGCGCAATTGCTGACTTCAAGCCCGACATCGTGATTGTCGATCCTTGGAACGCAGTCGCCTATGAGCAGGATAGTCGGGAGTATTTGCAAACTTTCGATGCACTGCGCTCCGTTTTGCCAATCGGTGATGATGCTCCGGCCCTTGGTATCGTGGCGCACACACGGAAGCCGAAAAGTGATGAGCGGGCCAGTGGTCGCGCGCTTCTCAATTTGCTGGCTGGTTCATATGTGCTTGGAAGCGTACCGCGCACGGTGTTTGTGATGCAGGCCGCCACTGATGACACGACAGACAATCGGGTAGTCTGGACGTGTTGTAAAAACAACGACGGAGAGCTTGGCCGGCGTTCCGCATGGGAACGCCAAAACGGACTGTTTGCGCCCGTAACCGATTTCGACTGGAAGGCATTCGACGCGCCGGATAGGGACCGCCGGCAAACCATTACGGAAACAGACGTTGCTGAGGTCTTCGCAGATGGGCCGCTGTCGAAAACTGAAGCCGCGAAACGGCTGCAAGAGAACACCGGGGCGAGCAAAGCGACCGCATATCGCGCGCTCGATCTCAATGGCCGCTTCAAAAAACACCTGCAGTTGGAGAACGGACAGTGGATGTGGAAATAGCCGAGGCTTTATGCGGTCTGTCTCACGTCTCACTGCCCTTAGGAATGTGAGAAGTGAGACAACTGCCTTCTGTCTCGCGTTTTTCTCACAAGAGTCTCATGAGACGAATGTGAGATGTTGCGAAGCAAAAGGGCCATTTTTTCGGCCACCTTTTTCGTCGCGCTTTCCGCGTGTTTTTCGCCAAAAGTCTCACGTCTCACATCCCTATAGGGAAGTGATACTGGGACTCCGTCTCAATTTGCGCCGTTAGCGAAGAACCGTCTTGCCATGCTGCTACCATACCCGTGCACAATGGTCTGCTTCCACCGACCGGGGCGGCGCGGTCTTTTCAACCTCCTCAGATTAATCGCGGCCCAGTCATGAAACGCACGCAGCGCAGCGAAATGGTTATCGTGCACATGGGGCCAGAAGAACTCGGACATGCGCTCCGATTCGTGAAATTGTGCGATGAAAAATTCGGTAAGCGATTCCAGAAAAATAGAGATTTCCGTCACCAGATGTTTGATGCTCTTCTGGCTGCTGTCGAGAATATAGGCAAATGAAACGTGGCAGGAAAACGAAGCTCACAAAGACGCTTCAACGGCAGCTGTGCAAGATCATTGCGATGCCATGCACAATTCGGAGCGCCTGCCAATCGTGTAATCTTGCTGAATCTACATTCAACGACTGGGTTCGCAGGGGCGAAGCAGGCGAGCCATTATTTTCGGAATTTGCGGCAGCTGTTATGCGCGCGCGTGGCATTGGAAAAGTAAAAATCGCTCAATCCATTTTGGACTCCGACGATGTGCGCGTGAAGCTCGAATACCTAGCCCGGGTTTATCCCGACGAATTTGGCCGCCGTGAGATTGTCCCGTTACCGCCGCAGCCACCGCGCCCACCACCGGACTTGTCGAAATCTATTCGGTTCACCTGCCACGGCGCTCCCGATGTCGATCTGATGCAGTTTATGGAACTGAAAGCGAAACTGGAGGCCGCTGGCATCAAAACGGATTTCCCGATTAGGGATCAGCCGCCAGCGCAAGCGACTCCCGCAGCCGATGGTGAGGTGTTCGCCGGTAATCTTGATGAGTTTGGAAATGGTTCCCCGCGCATCGGTCCGTGAGAATTTTTGGGACTGACATTGGGGTATATTCGGCAACTTAGCGGCAACGGCTGATGCGTTAGACGCTCGGGAGCGGATTGCTACTCCGTAGAGTGCACCGGATTAATTAATAGCCGTGGTATTCGTGAGCCAATTCTTTACTTTTCAATATCATCGGCACTTGGACCAGGCTCGTTTTCGCCGCCGTTGCTCTCCGGCGGCTTTCTCGAGTCCCGCTCTAAAAGTCGAGCACTCTCGATCTCGCGGTCACAAACCGTAGGCTCTGGCTACTGCACGTTAGCTACGTGTGACAATGACCACCAAAGGGGTTCGAGCCCTGTAGGCTCCGGGGTTTTGTATTACATTGCGTTCTCCCGACGAATAATAGAATCGTGCGCAGATGGTACTATTATCGTGATAATAATGAACTTGTGGAACTGTCGGGTCGCCGTCACAAGAGAAAATGATTAAAACTATTATCTTATCCATGTTTCTCGCAGCTTCCTCACTTTCGCTTGATGCACGTGCCCAGGATACACTTACCCTGGATGCACTTGCCCAAAATGACCGCCAGTATACTGACGGCCCGGTCACTGAGGTGAACTACATACAAGTTGAGTACGGGCATTTTCCAGAGTACATCGCTTGGCTAAATTCGACATGGAAGCCGACCATGGAAGCCATGAAGAAAGCTGGGCTAATCACCGATTACAGGGTCTTCCAGGCCAGTCCAAAATCACCGGATCAGCCCAATATATTTTTATATCTCACTTTTAAAAACATGGCGGCTTATGGTGGGAACATCGGCGATAAAGGCATCGAGCTAGAATATGTGGCCAGGAAGGTAATCGGTAGCACCGAGGTTCAGAACAAGGCCAGAGTGGCCCGGAGTGCATACAGAAAAGTTCTGGGCACTGAATTGATTCGTGAAATTATTTTAAAATGAATTCTTATACGTATACGTATTCAAAGAGCAATCGATCCACAGGAGTTTGCTATGAATAGGGCCGCAATTACCTCGCCCGAGCTCGCGCCTCCGGTCGGCCCGTTTTCCCAGGCGATCGAAGTCGGTGGTTTCCTCTACTTCAGCGGTCAGGTCGGCCAAGACCCAGCCACCGGAAAGGTGGTCGAGGGCGGTATTGTGGCCGAGACAGAGCGCGTCTTTCGGAATCTCTCCGCGCTTCTCAAGGCGGCGGGCAAGAGTTTCGATCACGTTGCGCGCGCCGGAGTGTATCTCACGAACATGAGTGACTTCGCCGCGATGAATGGCATCTACGCAAAGCATTTTAGTCAGCCCTTTCCCGCTCGCACGACGATCGGGGTTGCTGAGCTGCCGCTTGGGGCCTGCGTTGAAATCGACCTCGTCGTCAAGGCTTGAGGCGACGCTTACGGGTCCGTCGCACTTTTCGTACGCGACCATCGCCATGCAAACTCCTTCGGCTCCTCGTTACGGGCTTCCTTGTGTTGGCTGCCTCAAACAAATGCCGAATGCCATCTTCCAACAGTCCGACGGCCTTCTCCAAAGCGCCGAGTTGTCCAACTCGCACAAGTGCGACGGACATGTGCAATTCAAATGATGGTGGGCGCAATACTTCAATCGTGTCGCGAGAATTGTTCATGGCAATAAAGCGCGCGGGCAGCAACCCGAGGCCATATCCTGACTGAACGAACGCCAGCTGAAGATGCATGTTGTGGATTTCAGCCGCGATCATGGGGGTGACGCCGGCACGCTCCATCCGGTCGATGAGGTTTGCGCGAAGAAAGCACCCAGGCGGATTAAGTACCCAGTGC
>DATFXP010000037.1:0-5267 GCA_035315785.1 Candidatus Udaeobacter sp.
TGTCGTCCGCGTTGGAAGTTGTGCTACGCGACATCTGCGAGAAAACGGGCTGGGTGCTGGGACACGCGTGGGTGCCAAACCGGGAAGGAACTGTTCTTGACCTGGTTTCTGCGTGGTATTGCGGTGATGGCGAGCTGAAACCGTTCAGGGCTGCCTCTGAGACATCTCACTTTAAACTTGGCATTGGACTTCCCGGACGCGTCTGGGAATCGAAACAGCCGGCCTGGGTTGAGAACGTCACTGACGATCCTAATTTTCCTCGATCGGCGGCCGCCCGGGTCGCAGGTTTGAAGACAGGCGTTGGAATTCCCATTCTGTCGGGCAAACAGATCATCGCCGTTCTCGAATTTTTCATGCGTGAGTCGCGAGCGCAAAATGAGCGTTTGCTAAACGTGATCGCATCAGTCGCCGGCCAGCTGGATTTGCTTCATCGTGCCACGCACGCGGAGGCGGCGGCAAGAGAACGGCAGTTTCGGACTCTGGCAAACTCCATATCCCAGCTCGCTTGGATGGCCGACGGCGAAGGTTACATTTTTTGGTACAACGACCGTTGGTACGAGTACACCGGTACCACGCTGGAGGAGATGCAAGGATGGGGTTGGCAAAAGGTCCATCACCCGGATGAGGTGGCGCGAGTGGTTGAACGCATCAAGGTCGCATTTGCAACTGGCGAGCCCTGGGAAGACACCTTCCCATTACGGAGCAAAACTGGTGAATACAGATGGTTCCTTTCGCGTGCGCTCCCGATTTTCGATGCGGAGGGCAAAGTTGCGCGCTGGTTCGGAACGAACACCGACATTACCGAGCAACGGGAATTGGCGCAGGCATTGCGCGAAAGTCGGGACCAGTTGGAACAAAAAGTAACGCGCCGCACTGCCGAGCTCTCGCGTACCAACGAAATCCTGCGCTCCATCTTGTCGAACATGGGCGATGCCGTCGTCGTCGCGGACAAGGATAATAACTTCCTCGTCTTCAATCCGGCGGCGGAGCGCATGTTTGGAAAAGGAGCAATGGAAATGCCGGCGGCCGAATGGTCGCAGCATTACGGACTGTATCTGCCGGACAAAGTGACCCCGTTTCCGCATGATCAGTTGCCTATGATCCGTTCGATTCGTGGTGAGGAAGTCGATAATGTTGAGATGTTCGTCCGGCACGAAAGGGCGCCACACGGTCTTTGGACGGTAATCACTGGTCGCCCCCTGCGCGGCGCTGACGGCGACTTGTTAGGCGGCGTCGTCGTTTGCCGCGACATCACTCGAATCAAAGAGGAAGAATTCTTCCGCGCAGGACAGAGTGGCGTATTGGAAATGATCGCTGCGGACGCTCCGTTATTAGAAGTGCTCAAGAGCCTTGTTCTCCTTATGGAAGAACAGGCAGAAGGACTACGTTGTTCCATCCTTCTCTTGAACCGGGATGGGAAGCACGTACGTCACGGCGCAGCGCCGAATTTGCCCGAAGCATATATGAAAGCGGTGGACGGCTTGGCAATCGGTCCACGCAACGGTTCGTGCGGCACTGCGATGTTCACACGCAAGCCAGTGATTGTGGCCGACGTCATGACCGACCCGCTCTGGACCGACTATCGCGAGCTTGCGAAGATTTGTGGACTACGCGCCTGCTGGTCGACTCCGATTCTTTCCCCTCAGGGCGAGGTGTTGGGTTCCTTTGCGATGTATCGCCAGGAAACGCGTGGCCCGGAGCCCGAAGAAACGCGGCTCACACAAATCGCCACACACATTGCCGGCATCGCAATTGATCGTCAGCGGCAGCAGGAGATTCTCCGCGAGCGCGATGCCCGTATTAGCGTGGCCGCTGAGTCGGCTGACCTTGCCTTCTGGGTCTTGTATCCGGAAGGAAATGCCTGGATGAGCGATAAAGGACGTCGCATTTATGGCTTCGACTCAAAACTGCCGTTGACGTGTGATCTGATTCTTTCACGCATACACCCTGATGAACGCGTGGCAGTTAAAGCGGAGTACGACCGCGGATGTGCCTTGCAGGCGACGTTCGAGAGCGAGCACCGCCTCCTTTTGCCATATGGCAAGACACGTTGGGTAATCATGCGGGGCCGTTGTCTTCAGGATGAATATGGGAACCCTTTGGAAACAATCGGCGTGACGCTTGATGTTAGCGCGCAAAAGCAGGCCGCCCTTCAGGTACAAGTTCAACGCGAAGAAATGGCCCATCGAAATCGTGTCGCGTTAATGGGCGAAATGACGGCGTCCTTCGCGCACGAGCTCAATCAACCGCTTACCGCGATCGCGAACAATGCATCTGCGGCGCGCCGTTTTCTCGAGCGTGGCAACCTGGATCCGGTGTTGCTCCCGGAGTTATTGCAACAGATGGTCGCTGACAGTCAGCGGGCAGGCGAAGTGATCCGTGGAATTCGAAGTTTGGTGCGCAAGGAAACCAGTGAACAAACTCTGTTAGATCTTAATTCTGTTATTACCGATACCGTGCGCCTTGTTAGCTCTGATATCCTCAATCGTGAAAGCGTGGTCACTACAAATTTGGATCCACACCTTCCCCACGTGCAAGCCACTCTCGTTCAAATCCAACAGGTGTTGCTTAACCTCATCATGAATGCGCTCGACGCGGTGGAACAACTGCCGCCGTCGCAACGTCGTGTCATTATCAGTACTCGGTCAGACAAGGGAGATGTGGCCGAAGTCAGCGTCCGCGATTTCGGAACGGGATTTCCTAAGGATCGTCCGGACAAAGTTTTTGATCATTTCTTTACTACGAAGCAAAAAGGAATGGGCATGGGTCTCGCGATTGTTCGATCCATTATTGAGGCGCACGGCGGCACAATCACAGCGGAAAACCCGCCCGATCGCGGCGCGCGCATGGTCGTCCGTCTGCCGGCAGCTCGTGGCCACGTTCAAAAGAGCAAGGCGGCGGCATGACCGAAGGGACACAAGCGGAAGCGAAGGAAGTCTGCGTAGTGGATGACGATCCTTCTGTACTCAAATCGATACATTATCTGCTCGCGTCTGAAGGATTCAAAGTTCGTCCCTTCAACAAAGCCGAGGATTTTCTGACGCACGCCAGCAAAAATCGTGTCCCTGTCGTGGTAACTGATATTTGGATGGATGATGTAACTGGTCTGGAACTTCTGGCGCGACTCTGTGCCGTCTCGCCACGCACAAAAGTAATTGTCATGACCGCTCGCGAAGATTTGGCCGCGCGGGCCACGGCAATGGCCATCGGACCGATCGCATTTTTCATGAAGCCGTTCGATGACGAAAAATTCATCGCCGCTGTGCGTGACGCGCTGAATAAAGGCTGATTTCTTACTTTTCCCTTCTTCCTTCTGACTTTTCTGTGTAGGCCTTTGGTCTTATAGCCCATTTTGCTTTGGCTGTGCGAGTCTAACGACAATATGTCCTCCGTCGCGAGTAGCCGAGGATTGCAGACGAGCCATTTCAGACTCGGTGGGGGCGAGATTCCTTTTTCTTGCTGTGTCCCGTTCGCCGACGACAAATTCATCACCACCGTGCGTGATGCGCTGAATCGTGTCTGATTCTTACTACTTCCTTCTGACTTCTACTCTGCCGTCGTGTAGGACTTTGGTCTTATAGCTTCTCTCCTTCGATGGTGCCAGTCTAAGTAGACTATGTCCTCGGTCGCATGCATCAGAGCATTACGGACAAGCCATTTCAACCTCGTAAGGTTCGATATGTTTTTTCCACTGGGTCCCCTTCGCGGGCCTTTCGCTGGAAGCACGGTCGAACACAAAAAGAAACAAAACCTATGAACATCATTAGCCTCATTATTGAAATAATTAGCGGAGCAGTAGGGGGCAACGTGGCGGGGGCAGCCATGAAAGAAAACAGTCTGGGAACCTTGGGGAATTCCATTGCCGGAATTGTCGGCGGCGGTTTAGGAGGAACGATCCTCCAAAGCGTAACGGGAAATGTAGCGTCTGGCGGCGGCTCGCTGGATCTGACGACCATCCTGAGCAATGTCGCCGGCGGCGGTGTGGGTGGCGCCATCCTTATGGCCGTTATCGGCCTTATCAAAAATCAGATGGCAAAGAAGTAACGAGTTGTCTTATCAATATCAACAAGCGGCATTTCCCGATTCACGACAACCAACAAGCACAAGCACGAATATGAAAATCCAAAAACCTAATTCGATCATCATCACAATCTTGATTGTCGCGGTCGCCACGCTTTTTGTCGCTGGGTGCGCCGAGATGGGTTCGGGAAACACAACATCCTTGCTCAGTGCGGCTGGATTCCGCGCGCGCACGCCTCAGACACCGAAGCAACAGCAGATATACGCTTCTTTGCCGCCTTACCAGGTGGAGCGAGCCACAGTTAACGGACACACTTTTTACGTGTATAAAGACGAGAAAGCCGGTGTTGCCTATATCGGTCGAGAACAGGAATACCAACGCTACCAACAGCTGGCTATTCAGCAGCAGATTGCCCAGAATTACTACACAGCGGTGGCGATGGACCGCGCAGCCGCATATGGTTGGTACGGAGCGTGGGGTCCGAGAGCGTTCTGGTGGTGATCGTACCAGCCCAGGTTTTCAAGCTACACGTTGTTGTAAAAAGAAGGATTTGAACGATGACGATTGGAAAGATCGTTGTCTGGTTAATCGTCGGCGCTCTGGCCGAACACTGGCCGGACGTGTGATGACGTTCAGCAAGCGAGGGTTCGGATTCTGGATCAATATGGCGATCGGGATGATCGGTGCTGTGGTAGGCGGCTTTCTCTTCTGGTTGTTCCACATTGATCTCCGTCTGGCTGAGATCAAGATCACGTTTGAGGACCTGATCTCGGCCTTTGTCGGTTCCTTGCTCTGTATCATTGTCTGGCGATTGATCCGAAGAGGAGCTGGAGAAAAAGAGCCGAATGGGCCATAGGGCGAGCGTGAATGCGTCTACGATCGCAAAGCCAACGTCGGCAGACTCGACAAAGCTTGGGACGAAGTCGTGGCCAAAGGCTGGATCGTTATCAGCATGAAAGACGATTGGAAAACGATTTTCCCGCGCACCGATCCCAGGCAATAAGGCTTGTCACCCGGTTGTAACAATTACATGATTGTAATCCGAAGAAATGCGGACGTAGCATCGGCATAATTTATCGAGGAGGTAAAACCGCTGTGGATCCAACTGGAACACTGGAGGCGCTTGGCCGCATATTCCTCGACTCGTCGCTCGATTGCATCATCACCATGGATGCGAATGGGCGGGTGCAGGAGTTTAACCCGGCTGCGGAGCGAGTATTCGGCTTTACTCGCAGCGAAGCAGTTG
>DATFXP010000038.1:0-5967 GCA_035315785.1 Candidatus Udaeobacter sp.
CCGTCGCCATAATTGTCACCACCTGAAGTGCGCAAAGGCGCGGTTCGCCTGCGCCATTTTATGTGTATCGTCGCGTTTTTTGATCGCGTTCCCCTGGCCCGCCGCTGCATCTTTGAGTTCTTGTGCCAGCGCGTCAGCCAATTTTAAGCCTTTGCGGCCATCGGCAAATTTCACAATCCAGCGCATGGCTAGTGAGATTTGCCGAGCGGGCGTGACTTCCATCGGCACCTGGTACGTCGCGCCTCCAACCCGCCGGGAACGCACTTCAAGCCGCGGACGAACGTTCTCGACTGCTTTGTTTACAATCTCCAGCGGATCGACTGAATCGGAGCCTTCGCGCGACTTATCGATCGCGGTGTACACGACGCGTTCGGCGAGAGATCTTTTGCCTCGCTTCATAACGGTCGTGATAAGACGAGCCACCGCCGGACTCCCATATCGGGAATCGACGTGCTCCTCTTTCTTGTGAACTCTCCTCCGCCGCGACATTGTCGATCGTCTGTTTCAAACTTTAATTGTTCTTATTTGGCCGCTGCCGGCGCCGCTTTCGCCGCACCGCCTCCACTAGCTGCCCCGCCCTTCGGTCGCTTCGCTCCGTACTTCGAGCGACCGCGCCGCCGCCCATCTACGCCGAGCGCGTCAAGCGTTCCGCGCACGATGTGATAGCGCACGCCAGGCAAATCCTTCACTCGTCCCCCGCGCACGAGCACGATCGAGTGCTCCTGCAAATTGTGCCCCTCGCCAGGAATGTAGGCAATCACTTCCTGGCCATTCGTCAACCGCACTTTCGCCACCTTACGCAGCGCCGAGTTCGGCTTCTTCGGCGTGCGCGTCATCACCTGCACGCACACCCCGCGCCGCTGCGGACAACTCGCGAGCGCCGGTGACTTCGATTTCACCGACACCTTCCGGCGTCCTTTGCGAATCAGTTGATTGATCGTTGGCATTTTCCAAAACCTAAAAGTAAAGCGCCGCCAAAGTCGTTACTCCGGGCGACAAAAAAACCCGCTTCAGGTCGCGCAACAAACTCAACTCACGCGCCTGATGCGGTGAGCCGCGAATATAGAGGGAAAATCGCAGGTCGCAAAGAATATTTTGACGCCTGAATTTGTTTTGTTGCGCGATTATGCGGAATCTCTCCCCGAATGCAAAAAACATTCGAACTGGTAACCCAAGATCGAGAATCAAAGGCGCGGCGCGGGCGCTTAATCACAACACATGGATTCGTCGATACGCCGGCGTTCATGCCAATCGGCACACAAGGTTCAGTAAAGGCCGTGAGTCCGCGGGAACTCCGCGAAATGAACGCGCAAATTATTCTCGGAAACACCTATCACTTGTTTGTTAGGCCTGGACTCGAAGTCATCAAACATTTTGGTGGCCTGCACGATTTCATCAGTTGGGATGGACCGATTCTGACCGACAGCGGCGGGTTCCAGATTTTCTCGCTCGTGAAGTTGCGCAAAATCACCGAGGAGGGCGTCGAATTCCAAAATCATATCGACGGCAGCCGGGCGTTCATTTCGCCGGAGATCGCGATGGAAATTCAAGCCGCGCTCGGCAGCGACATCGCGATGGTGCTCGATGAATGCATTCCTTATCCATGCGAGTACGATTACGCGGCGCAAAGCGCGGAATTGACAACCCGCTGGGCAAAAAGATGTCGGGAGTGGAAACGGCGAAACGCCGATTCAATGCTCTTTGGTATTGTGCAGGGCGGAACGTTCGAGAATCTGCGGCGCGCATCGGCACAGGCCGTAGTAGAGCTCGATTTTGACGGCTACGCGGTCGGCGGGGTAAGCGTCGGCGAGCCGGAGGAAGAAATGACGCGCGCGGTTGAATCGGCGGAACAGTTCTTGCCAATGGACAAGCCACGTTATGCGATGGGCCTCGGCACGCCGCCGCAAATGCTGCAAATGATCGCGCGGGGAATGGACATGTTCGATTGTGTGTTGCCGACGCGCCTCGCTCGGAATGGCACGGCCTTCACCGCCGTAGGCACGCTCAATTTAAAGAACGCAGAGTTCGCGCTCGACAAAAGGGCGATCGAAGAAAACTGCGCATGCCCCGCCTGCCGGGAATTCACACGCGGCTACATTCGCCATCTCATCAAGTCTGAAGAAATTCTCGGCCTTCGCCTGATCACGCTGCACAATCTGCATTTTTATTTAAACCTGATGAGCCGAGCGCGTAGCGAAATTGAAAGCGGCGCATTCGATCAGTTTCGGAAGGCATTCGTAGCAGGATACAAAACGCGAGATGCAACGATCGTAGAATGACCAAGTTCATTCTTCGCTAGCGGCGCGTACTGCAGCGCGCAAATCGGCAATGAAATGCTTGTATTCACGTTCGCGCGACTCCTCGTCGGGTTGGCGAAGAAGCGATGCTGGATGAACAGTCGCGAGTACCCTTGGCGCAACCTTGGAGGACAAGACCTTGCCGCGTTCCCGAGTGACTCGAAATCCCGGGCCGAAAATAGCTTGCGCCGCTGTCGCACCCATTGCCACGATCAGGTTTGGCCTAACGATCCGCAGCTCCGCTTCCAGCCATGGACGACACGCTGCGATTTCACGCGAATTAGGCTTCTGATGAATTCGGCGTTTCCCGCGAGGCTCCCATTTGAAGTGTTTCACGGCGTTAGTGACGTAGACCTGCGACCGATCGATTCCAGCTTCGTCGAGCGCGCGATCCATGATTTTTCCGGCCGGGCCAACGAACGGTTTGCCCGCGACATCCTCGTAATCGCCAGGCTGTTCGCCAACCAGCATCATCGCTGCGTGCTTTGGTCCTTCGCCAAAAACGGTTTGGGTCCCCAGTTTGTACAGATGACACGCAGTGCAATGAGCTGCTGCTTCGCGCACAGTGGCCAGACTTGACGTATCCGGCGGTTGCGCCGGTCGGGCGTATTCCTCTTCGTCCTTTCGCATTGTCTAATTAAAGAATCGCACCTCACTCGCGCACCGTGTGTCGCTGTGGCATTCGCTCTATAGAATAATATGATGGGGACAGCGCGCTGCGCTGTCCGGACGCCGGCAGCGCGGCGTCCCTACCATGCAGCTTGAAACCGAACGCCTGATCCTTCGCTCCTTCCGCGAAGAAGATGTCGATGCGATGGCACAGTTATTCGCGAATCCGGATTTTATGCGTTTTTCGTTAGGCGTTTACACCGAACGCAAGAAGACGGTTGATTTCATCGAGAAAGTAATGGGCTGGGATCGCGCGAGTATTCCGTCGGCGTTTGCCGTTGTACCGCGAGGCGAAGACGCTGTTATTGGTTACTGCGGTTTTCACCATCACCCAGAAGTGCCGGACGAGTTCGAGATCGGCTACCGACTACACCCCGATTACTGGAATCGCGGTCTCATCACTGAAGCCGCGCGCGCCGTGCGTGATCACGCATTTGCGGACTTAAAACTGCCACGAGTGATTTCGCTGGTTCATCCGGAAAACATCCCGTCACGTCGCGTGGCAGAGAAAAATGGAATGAACGTGGAAAAGGAAATTACGTTTCGGGGTTTTCAGACGCTAGTTTACGCGATAACGCGCGAACAGTGGCTGGCGAGCCATGACGCTTCATGAACTCGCGCGCCAGCGCCCGATAAGCCTGGGCGGCAGGTCCGCTCGAAGCGTATTCCAGAATCGATTTCCCAAAGCTCGGAGCCTCACTCAACCGAATGCTCCTCGGGATCACAGTCTCATAGACACGTTCACCGAAATGTTTTCGCACATCTGCAACTACCTGTTGGCTAAGGTTGGTCCGCGAATCGAACATCGTCATGACGATCCCGCCGAGCTGAAGGCGCTCGTTCGCGCCCGAATCGAGTACTTGCTCGATGAGCCGCACAATTTTTACCAATCCTTCAAGCGCGAAATATTCGCATTGAATCGGAGTCAGCAGCTCGTCCGCGGCAGCGAGCGCGTTGCTCATCAAAATTCCAAGCGACGGCGGGCAATCCAGGAAAACGAAATCGAATGTCTGATCAGTGTGCAGCGGTTTGAGTGTCTCCCGCAAGCGGGTGAGATGATTTGGCATGCGCGCGATTTCCACTTCGGCGCCGGCCATATCGAGATCGGCCGGCACGATGAACAATCCATCGCGCCGAGTCGGCAAAATCTTTTCGGTAATTGAAGCTTCACCAAGCAACGGCTCGTAGAGACTGATGTCCTCAACTCCCTGCAAACCAAACGAACTGGTCGCGTTCGCTTGGGGATCGAGATCGACAATCAAAATCCGCTTGCCCGACTCCACCAACGCGGCGCCGAGATTCACGGCCGTGGTTGTCTTGCCAACCCCGCCTTTTTGATTAGCGATCGCAACGATTTTCATTGCTGCTCAGCACGGCATGAACATTTCGGTACTAGGCAGGCAACTAGTTTGGATCGCTTCGCCTCTCCCCTTGCGGCAAGGAGAGAGGAGTGAGGTGAGGGGTTAAAACGTGAACGCTGTGAACCTGTCGCAGATGAACCCTCACGCTCCCCCTCTCCCTCAAAAAAGGAGAGGCGACCCGCCGCGATGCCGATGATCGATCCACCGCACGGCACGAAGTTCCAATTGGCGACTTTTTTTTCCATCGGACAGGCATGATGATGTTGCCGGTAACCACAAACGGAAACTAAATTTTTCGAATTTCAGGTTTGGAGTTTCAGCAGTAGCGGTTTAACGGTCACAGAGCTGTGAAAGGTTCTCCAGCAACATTTGAATCGGCGTCCCGTCCGAAAAACTCCGAAACCGAAGAGCCACTCATCCTGCGAACAGAGGATGCGCGTAGCGTGGTCACGTTGACGCTAAACCGCCCGCAGGCTTTCAATGCTTTATCTGAAGCGATGTTGGCCCAGCTGCAGCGCGAGCTCGACGCGATCGGGTCGGACAAATCCGTGCGTGTAGTTGTCATCGCAGCTGAAGGCAAAGCTTTTTGCGCGGGTCACGACCTGAAAGAAATGCGGGCCGATCCATCAATGGAATATTATGAGCGGCTTTTTGCTCAATGCTCGGACGTGATGCTTACGATCCAGCGATTGCCTGTCCCCGTGATTGCTCGCGTGCAGGGAATCGCGACCGCTGCAGGCTGTCAGCTGGTGGCCATGTGCGATCTCGCCATCGCGTTGAGTACCGCCCGATTCGCGGTGAGCGGAGTAAACGTCGGCCTCTTCTGCTCCACACCTGGTGTGGCGCTTTCACGAAATGTTTTGCGCAAGCAGGCGTTCGAAATGCTTGTGACCGGAGAATTCATCAGTGCACAGGAGGCAAAAGCGCGCGGCCTGGTCAACCGCGTCGCAGAACCCGAACAACTCGACGCCGAATTGGAGAAGCTCGTCGCGGCGATCGTGAGCAAACCACGCGCCGCAATCGCAATGGGAAAAGAATTCCTCTACCGGCAGGCCGAACTCGGTATCGCGGCCGCATACGATGCCGCGAGTCGAGTCATGGCGTGCAACATGATAGACGAAGCAGCACTCGAAGGCGTGCAAGCCTTCATCGAAAAACGCCCGCCTCGCTGGAAGAAAGGTCAAAGTTAGCGTTTGGTAGGGCGCGACCGCCCGGCGTACCGACAAACCTGACGGCCCCGCGGTCCGTGCCTACCATTTAATCTGGCTCGAAAATTCTTCTTCTCTTACCGTTTTCTCAATGAATTTGACTCTTAAGGAATTGGCCAATCAGTTGGGCGGCGAGTTAATCGGCGATCCGACACTAGAGATCACCGGCGCAGCATCGCTCAGCGAAGCGACGCAGGGAGACATCAGCTTTTTCACAGATCGAAAATTCATCGGCCTGCTGCGCAAAACTCGCGCATCGGCAATTTTTGTTCCGCCGGCTTTTGCTGAGCCGATCACTGCCGCGCAGATTCGCGTTTCAAATCCGACAAAGGCATTTGAAGAGGTGCTGCTCAAATTCGCGCCGAAGCCGATCACCTTCGCGCCTGGCATTCATCCAAGCGCTGTCATCGATCCAAGCGTTCAGCTCGGCGA
>DATFXP010000039.1:0-4781 GCA_035315785.1 Candidatus Udaeobacter sp.
CAAAAATACTGACCTGACCGTGAGCGAGGTCGGCTTCGGTTTGTGGACGATTTCTACTGGTTGGTGGGGAAATTTTACCGAGGGCGAAGCAATCGCGCTGATGCACAAGGCGTTCGATCTCGGAATGACGCTGTTCGATGCGGCCGACACATACGGCAACGGCTTGAGCGAAGAGTTGATCGCGAAAGCGTTCCCGAATCAGCGGGATGAAATCGTGATCGCGACGAAGGTTGGCTACGATTTTGTCCATCACGGAGAGGTGCGCGGGCGCGGGCAGCGCGAAATTCCGCAGGATTTTTCGCCGGAAGTGATCACAGGGGCAACCGATGCTGCGTTGAAGCGACTGAAGACGGATCGGATCGATCTGCTCCAACTGCACAACATCCGGATGGAGCAGGTGTATGAGGATGCGCTGTGGAAGACGCTGGAGAAATTAAAGAGCGAAGGAAAAATTCGTTACTACGGCATTGCACTGGGGCCGGCGATTGGCTGGCTGTACGAGGGAGTGAATTGCATTCGCGAGCGCGATCTCACGAGTGTGCAACATATTTACAACATTCTCGAACAACATCCCGGGCGTGCATTTCGCGACGCAGCTACGGAAACGGGCAAGGACACAATGTTTCTCATTCGCGTGACGCATTCGTCGGGAATGCTCGAAGGTAAATACACGGCGGAAACCAAATTTCCGCCGACGGATCATCGCAGCCATCGGCCACGCAGCTGGCTGCTGAACGGGGTCAAGAAAGTTGAGCAATTACGCTTCCTTGAAAATTCGGAGCGCACGCTCGGACAAGCAGCCTTGCAGTGGTTGCTGGCAGACGATCGAGTCGCATCAACGCTGCCGAACATTTACGACGAGGAACAACTCGTCGAATTCGCAAAAGCTCCCGATACCGCGCCGCTAGCATCGGAGGACATGGCCAAAATCGAGGAGCTCTATTCCGACAATTTCGGCCTCGAAGAAGAACCGCCGAAGTTTAAGGGAACCATGGAACTGCCGAAGGAAACGGCGGTGGCATAGACACGAATTTCACAAATCGCACACGAATTAAGACGAGCGGATTGGAATCAGCGGTTCTGAGTTCGTGCCAATTCGTGTAATTAGTGTACCTAATCTGATTCGTCTTGCTCTTCGACAGGTTCGGCCTTGCGGACTTCGGGTTGTTCCTGGGCGCGTCGCTGCGAATGGCCAGCGATCATCTGACCTTTGTAAACGTCTTTGAACACCTCCGCGATCATTGGCGCGGCATGCGAACCGCCGTGCACGGTCTTGCCAACATCACCTTCGTAAACGACTGCAAACGCATATCTCGGTTGATCAGCAGGCAAAAATCCGGCGAACCACGCCGCGGTGCGCTCTTTGTGTTTTGGTCCCCATTGCGCAGTGCCGGTTTTACCGGCGACTTCGACATTTTCGAGACTGGCTTGGTGCGCGGTGCCGCTGCCGCCATTCACAACATCGATCATCCCTGTGCGCACTTGCTCCAGCGTCTCTAACGAGATATCGAGGGTTCGTTTGGCGCGCACCTGGTAGGCGGTCACGATTTGGTTATCGAACGTCTGCACCTGCTCAACCAGTCGTGTTTGATAGAATGTTCCGCCGTTCGCGATGACGCCCATGGCCTGCGCCATCTGCAACGGGGTAACCTGAATGTCGCCCTGCCCGATGGACATGTTTGCGATATCGCCATTCAGAATTTTGCGACCGTGCGTCGCTTTCATGAATTCGTCGTTAGGAATACGGCCTTCTACTTCGCCGCGCAGCGGAATCCCACATTTCGCGCCGAAGCCCAGCTTCAACGCCCAATCAATGATTGGCGCCGAGCCGGTCTTTATGCCCGCCTGGTAAAACCACGTATCGCAGGACTCCGTCAGTGCCTGCACGAAGTTCAACGCGCCGCGATCGGTTTTTTTCCAGTTGTGGAAGGTGACGTTACCGATCTGAAGCGCGGGGACGCATTGGTATTGATCTTCCGCGTAGACGGCGTGGCTTTCCAGCGCCGCAATGCCCACGGGCACTTTGAATGTCGATCCCGGTGGATAGGACGAACGATACGCACGCGGCAAAAGCGGGATGTCCGGATCCGACTGGAGGGCTTTCAGTTGATCGGGCGAGATGGAGGGAACGAATACGTTCGGGTCGAATGTAGGCCAGGACGCCAGCGCCAGAACATCGCCGCTGTTCGGATCGACGATCACCATGGCGCCACGCTTAGCTTTTGCTGCCAGCGCTCTTTCGGCCAGCTCTTGCAGGTGCAAATCAAGAGTGGTCACCACGTTGTATCCAGGCTCGGGCGGGGTAACGAGTTTCTCCGATGTTTTCCGGCCGTCCTTGTCGAAAGTTAGTTTGTATTCGCCGTTCTTCCCGGTCAGCATTTCGTTGAACGTTTGTTCGAGTCCTTCGCGTCCCTCCGTTTGCGGCCAGATCGTCTCGTGGTTATCGACAATGCCGTCCGGATTTCGGCCCGTTTTTCCGGTGTAACCAACAATCTGACCGGCAACCTTACCGTTCGGATAAATTCGGACGTAAACAGGACGCACCATCATTCCAGGTGGTAGCTTGTTCTTGATTGGGTCGTACTCCTGCGGTGTGAGATTGGGGGCAATCTCAAACGGCATGATGCCCCGGTTCCGGTAATGACGAAGGATCGCCTCATCAGAAATTCGGAACCTGCGTCCTATTAACTGTCCGGCCTGATCTATTTTTTCTCGCGTGTAGCTGAGCGCCTGTGCATCGGAAAAGTTCAGTGGGGTTGGGAAAGTTATGACCAGATTGTAACTGAGCCGGTTTTGCGCCAGCGGCACTCCGTTGCGATCGGTGATCTGTCCCCGGGGCGCCGGGATGTCGAGCATGAAAGTCCGCGCCAGCTTTTGGGTCTCGAAAGTGGGGACAATTGTCTCCTCGTCCGGCGAACCGCTCGGACTCGGCGCGGGCGTCGGCGTGAGCGTCTGCGTATGCGCGCTCGGGGATAGCGCAAAAAGCACCAGCACAATCCCCAGCTTACCTGCAGCTCCCCAAATCGGCCTCATTCAAATCAAAAGTGTGCCTAAATCTGCGCAATCTGCCGACAAATCAATGCCGCTGCAAAAACAGGTGCACTTCTTCCGCCAATTTTCGACCAACTCCTTCCGTTGCCGCGATCTCGTCAACAGTTGCCTTTCGGAGCCGATTCACGGAGCCGAACCGCCGCAACAATCGACCTTTTCGGTTCTGGCTCACGCCGGGGCAATCGTCGAGAATGCTTTCTTCGACTCGTTTTTTCATGAGCAACTGATGATATGTGTTAGCGAACCGATGCGCCTCATCGCGGATGCGCTGGAGCAAACGCAGGGCAGGGGAATCCATTGGAAGCTGCAACGGCAATGCGCGGCCGGATCGATAAATCTCCTCGTGTTCTTTCGCCAGACCGATAATGGGCAGATCGTGCAATCCCAGTCGCTGCAATTCACGGCAGGCGGCTGAGAGCTGGCCTTTTCCTCCATCGACAATGATCAGGTCGGGCAAGCGAACGTATGATTGACCTTTGCCGACACCGAAATCCTTCGCGTGCTCGCGACCTGATATCGGAGTTCCCGATTGCCGATTGGTTTGGTGTTCAAGACGCCGCGCTGTATCAAATGGGTTCTCCTGGGAATGCTCGACCGAAATATCGATAACGTGATTCTCATCTTGGATTCGCGGGCTCTGGTTTCCGCTTTCCGAAATCTGCAAGAGCACGCGCGAATACCTCCGCCGCACGACCTCGGCCATACTGGCAAAATCATCCTGTCCTTCGACGGTGCGCACACGGTACCGCCGATAATTGTTCTTATCCGGAACCCCATCGCGGAAGCAAACCATCGAGGCTACCACATGTGTTGTTGAGATGTTCGAAATATCGAAACACTCCATGACGCGAGGCGCATCTGAAAGGTGTAATGCGTCAGCCAATGCCCGCACGTCCGCCGTCGGATCAATGGTGCTGGGCAAACTGGCGCGCGTGAATCGGCGGATCGGTCTGGTAGTGCTGCGCAAATCCGCGACCATGTTGCGAAGGTCGGCAGCTTTCTCGAAATCCATTTTCTCCGCAGCGCGGCGCATTTGTTCTTCGAGCGCGGCGATCATCTCTCGTGATTTGCCTTCCAAAAACTCGCATGCCTGCTCGACGCGCTCCCGGTATTGCTGAGCAGTGATCTCGCTCAAGCGCACCGGCACTTGATATGTGGAAGATTTCAACTCACGCTCGCTCGGCGCTCCCCGGCCAAACGTGAGCACTCCAAATCTTTTGCGCATAAAATTCAGTGTTTGCCGTAGCGCGCCGGCATGCGCGTATGGACCGAAGTAGCGGCTCCCGTCGTCCTTTTTGAATCGGGCGAGACGAAAGCGCGGCCATTCTTCCGATAGATCGACCCTGACCACGAGGAACCGCTTGTCGTCACGGAACGAGATGTTGTAACGTGGCCGATATTCCTTGATCAATTTGCCCTCCAGCAAAACCGATTCCGCTTCGCTGCGGACAGTGTGCGTTTCAAAATCCCATGTCGCGTCGAGCATGGCGCGCGTTTTCAAATCGGCCTGGGCTAATTTCGACGGCAGGAAATACGAGCTCACGCGTTTGCGCAGGTCGCGCGCTTTGCCGACGTAAATGACTCGGTTAAACCGGTCGCGCATCAAGTACACACCCGGCTTGTGTGGCACCTCGTGCACTTTCTTCTGGAGATCAGGCTTCTCTTTTTTCGATGCAGGCACGCGTCTGCAAAATACCCGAGAAGGACGCAACGGGAAACAATGGTAGGGG
>DATFXP010000040.1:0-15374 GCA_035315785.1 Candidatus Udaeobacter sp.
GGCTTGAACGTCACGCGCGGATAAATCTTTGTTAGGTCTGGTACCGTTTTCCCTTCTTTCTGCACTCTTTCAATGATCGGGACTAACTGATCGATGTCGCCGAAAGCGTATCCGTTGATGTAGGGACCTACCAACTGCTGAAAGGCATTCTGTGCCTGGAAGAGTTCGAACCCGGGATCGCCGATGCTGCCCATCTTGTCGCGATCGATCAGACTCGCAAAAAGACGTCCGCGATATTGAGCCGAATAAAACCAGTAAATGGATTCCTTCCTGTAACCCAGATCGTAGAGGCGAATCGCGGCGACGTATGTCTCGGGAAAATTGAGTGTGTCCCATGAGTTTTTCATTTTCGCGATTGTCGCGAGAAATTCGGGTTCGCTTTTCGCAGCCAGACCACTGCTAAACGGGCCGACTTCGATGGTCGGGCCTTTGGAATTGTAGTACGGCGTGATGTAAACCTCGATGTGAGCGGGATCAGAAATGGTTTGGGCGCTGGCGAGACCCCCACAACTTATGAAAACGAGTAGGGGAATTGCATTGAGTTTCATTTTGGTTAGGACCCATCTCATAAATAGGGAACGGGCGCGTTGCCAGAGATTTCGGCGCGGCGGCAAGGCGCGAGGAGGGAGAATATCCTTCATGGATCTTTGACCGACGAGCAACGCTGCCGCAGCAACAAAGATCGGCAACCCTTCGGGCTAAACTCTGGCAAGCGCCTGGCGGCGTTGCTCCTCAGTCGCAGAACGCTTCGGCTATGCTCCTTCGTCGTGCCTTGCCAGCCGCCCGCCAGAGCTTAGCGCTCCCATTTCCTATTTATGAGATGGGTTCCAAGGACGCGCAAGCTCAACTACCAGTTCACTTAGCGCAAGCGTTCACCCAGTCGTCGAGCTCATAACGGCAGGTGTATTCATTCGGGAAATTTGATAGAGAGAAGCGTGTGAAGTCACTGTGGCGCAAACATCTCATTATTTGTCTGGTTCTTGGGTTGCTGGCGATTCCGATCTATTTCCTGGATCGGGCGTTGCTCAAACCAAGCGGCGGCAACTGGATCAGCTTGGATTTTCGCGGCCTTATCTTTTGGATTTACATTACGTTGGTCGGTATTCACGTCGTCGTAAGTTCTATTGCTGTTCTTTTATTTCCCAAGGCAGGAGCATTGTGGATTCACTTGGGCTCAGCCGTGCTTGCCGTGGTTGTGCTCATCACGGGTGTCGCAGTTTACGGGAAACTGCGCCGTCTGGCCGTCTCAAACGAATACCGAGCGATGATGGCCAATCGCAGACCTCTCATTAATGTGATTGAACTCAAGGATTGGTGGTATGTCCCCGATGAGAGTCATCCGACGGAGATCCGCGTAAATGTGGTCGTCCATCAATCAGGCAGATTTGCGGGTGGCGTGACAGGCGAACAAACGGACCCGTCAGGCTCTTCAACGACCATTTTTGAAGACACGAACGGACCCGAAAGCCAGCGTCAGGTGCGAACTGGCGAAGCTTTCACATATGCGTTCCCGCTAAAATTTCTGAACGCGGGGCGTCCCGATGACCTGCGCATCACCCTGTATTTGTTTAAGGCTGCTAGTGGGCCGGCTCCTGGCGATATTGAAAAAATATTTATGAAGTCGCCACAACGTGACGACGACGGCGAGTACTTCTACGGAGTGCTGCCGCCACCTTCGCAGCCACGGCAGTGACCGACGTTTTTCTGCCAACAACTAAACAGCCGCTTATTTAAGGCGATCGCAATCGTAAGAAATACTTGGGCGTTGCCGTATCAAGACATTTAGCGTTTCCATCAGGCGCGCCTCGTAAGAATCACACATGGGAGATTCGCCATTTGGCTGGATCCATTCCGGGTGTTGGATCCGCAGATCGTCGTGAATCTGTTTCCGCAAGTCTGCGTATGTATGGAGTTGGTGAAACATAACTCGTTTGCTTATTTCGGTGCCACTGCCATCGCGTGAGCGGCTAAAATAATTGGCCAGACAGCTATGAAAATAATCGTTCCGAAGGCAACGAGCTCCGATAGGTAACCAGGCTGTGATCTGTAGGCATATCGATCACTGAAGAAACGAGAGACGCGAACCAGCATTGAATTAGGGGTTTCTATGTTCATGTCAGTAATAGACACGCTTTGAACGGTCGCGTTTGACCGGAAAAGTGACGTTTCTGTCACCTTGCATGAGGGCGGCAAGCGAGCGGATTTACCCGCAACTTACTCGCCGTAATAGTACGCGCCGCCGTAATACCCATCCCAAGGATAGTACGGATAATAATTCGGCTCGTAGGAAGTATTATATTTCGCTTCGGGCGAGTGACTCCAGTTATTGACGTAGTAAGCATCGGCGCAGCCGCCAAACAGAAATGCAAAACTCACGGCGCCGATCAGTGCAAAGATCGTTACAAGGTGCCGACCGTCTTTCCGTTTAGCTGTCACGCGTTTGCGGCGCTCATTTGACGAAAGGTTTTTTGCAAACGCAAGCTAAAAATTAAACGCATCGGTGCATCCGCCGATCTTGCGGCGGTGCACCGATGCGTTAGCCAACCGCGCGTCGCAAATTAGTACCAGTCGCCGTAAACGGTCCTGGTGCGGTAGTAGCGCGGGCCATAGGCATCATTGTAAATAACGCCCGAACGCACCGTAGTGTCGTAGGCCGGCCCGTAGTAAGAATACGGGTATGCGTTGTAGTACGAGTACGAGTATCCCGGATAGTACCCGCCGTCATACGCCGTCACGTATGGTCCTTCTGCACACCCGCCTAGAAAAGCTGTGACCAGGCCTGCGCAAAGGATCGACAGTAGCACTGGAACGCGACGCGTGGATTTTGTTGTTGTTTTCATCAGGTTATCCCTTCTGTCTGACCTGCTGTTCCCATATGAACACCAGGTGTTCAGACTTCACTGTACGATTCGAATCCGACGTCTCGATCGGTCGCCGCTCTGGTGAAATAGCGGAACCCTTTGGACTACGGCGACATATCGATGCCGTTCAAAGCATTTTGCATCAATAGCGGTGTTCGCTACCGTCAGCCGCCCATGAAACGAAATTTCTTTCGGCTCGGTGTGTTCCTAACCATTGTCTCCACCGTGTCCGCAAAGCAGCCGTCCTCATCGACATCCGAGGGGAATTTTGATGTGATCATCCGCAACGGGACAGTTTACGACGGCAGCGGGGCCGAACCGCGGCAAGCCGACATCGCGATTCGAGGTGATCGAATAGCGGGCGTTGGGGATTTCAAATCGGCGAATGCGAACACTGTCATCGATGCAAAGGGACTCGCCGTTGCGCCGGGTTTCATCAACATGCTTTCGTGGTCGACGGAGTCGCTAATTCAGGATGGCCGGTCACAAAGCGAAATCCGGCAGGGCGTCACGACTGAGATCATGGGTGAGGGCGAGTCGATGGGACCGGTGAACGATCGTGTACGAGAGTACAAGATTCGCGAGCAAACCGACATCAAATACGACATACCGTGGAATACGCTGGCGGAATATCTGCAATATCTCGAAAAGCGTGGCGTGTCGTGCAACGTGGCGTCCTTTATCGGTGCGACGACAATTCGGGAATGTGTAATCGGATACGAAGATAAAGAACCAACGCCGGAGCAGCTCGATGAAATGCGCGAACTGGTGCGGAAAGACATGGAAGCCGGCGCACTCGGAATCGGCACTTCACTGATTTATCCGCCGGCGTTTTACGCGAAAACCGAAGAGCTCATCGAGCTATGTAAGGTCTCGGCAAAATATCAGGGTAAATACATTTCGCATATGCGCAGCGAAGGAAATCAACTGTTCGAAGCGCTTGACGAGCTACTGCGGATCGCGCGCGAAGCCAACATTCCGGCCGAGCTGTATCACATCAAAGCCGCCGGCAAAAAAAATTGGCCGAAAGAAGACGAACTGCTCACGCGAATCGAGCGCGCACAAAAGGATGGCCTCAACGTTCACGCTGACATGTACACTTATACCGCTGCGGGCACTGGGCTCGACGCGTGTCTGCCGCCGTGGACGGAAGACGGCGGATATCCGGCGCTGTTCAAACGGCTGCGTGACCCGGCGACACGCGAGAAAATCAAAGCCGAAGTACAGGTCGACAGCGACAAATGGGAAAACCTTTATCTCATGGCCGGTTCGCCTGAAAAAATTTTGCTGGTGGGATTTAAGTCGGAAAGGCTGAAGCCATTGACCGGTAAGACGCTCGCTGAAGTCGCAAAGATGCGTGGAAAAGATCCAGTCGACACGGCCATGGATTTGATCGCCGAAGACGAATCACGCATAAGCACTGTCTATTACCTGATGTCCGAAGAGAACGTGAAAAAGGAATTACAGAAGCCATGGATTTCCTTTGGCTCCGATGAAGCGTCGCAAGCGCCGGAGTCGCCGTTCACGAAATCGAATCCGCATCCGCGCGCTTATGGGAATTTTGTTCGTGTCCTCGGTAAGTATGCGCGCGACGAAAAAGTGCTTTTAATGAGCGACGCGATTCATCGACTGAGTGGGTTACCGGCGACAAATCTCGGGCTCGATCACCGTGGATTTCTCAAGGAAGGGATGTTCGCCGACGTAGTGGTGTTCGACCCGAAGACGATCACGGATCACGCCAGCTTTGAAAAACCGCATCAATACGCCACGGGAATGAAACATGTTTTCGTGAACGGTGTCCAGGTCATCAAAGACGGCGAGCACACGGGAGCGAAACCGGGTCGCGCGTTGTGGGGACCAGGGAAAGTGAAATAGCGGCGCGAGCAGCTGATCGCCGAAAAAATCTCCGCGTCGCCCAAAGGGCGAGGGCTACAGCGTCAGGTCTGCGTTGAAACTATGCGGCAGAGAGTGGAAGTTTAGTTTCCAATGGATCCAATCAAGAGCATCAAATTACGCTGGCTTCAGGATGCGTTACACGACGTCAGCTACGAATTGTCGCGCTCGCAATTTTCCAGGTTTGCTTCGCGGGCGTGGCAACCGGCGATTAACGCGTATCGATGCGACACCTGTATTCGAATCTGTGTTGATCTCGCGGGAGTCGATCGTTCGAAGATCGATCTAACCGTCGAGCCCCGGCGCCTCGTGATTCGCGGTACGCGCGAGCTGCCAGAGCCGACTGGTGACGAAGGATGCGCCAAACAATTACTCGCGATGGAGATCGATTACGGGCCGTTTGAACGCGAGCTTACGTTTCCCGTCGACGTGGAAATCGACCAAGCGCATGCCGAGCAGCGTAACGGGTTGCTCTGGATTTCGCTGCCAATAAAAGACTCATGAGCACGGAAAAACTCAAGGCGTTGCAATCTGGTATGGATTCCAAGCCAACAAGCCAGGGTACCATCCCCCTCGGCGTGGATGAAAGCCGCACGCCACAAATTCCGGAAGAGTTGTCGATTCTGCCCGTGCGGGGTTTTGTCATCTTTCCCGGAACGGTTATCCCACTGAACGTTCAGCGGGCGGCCTCGCTCAAACTACTCGATGAGACTTTGCCGCGCACCAAAGTGATCGGGCTACTGACCCAGCGTGATGAGACCAAAGAAGATCCATCGTCACAAGATCTCTACTCGGTCGGCACGGCCGCTCTGGTGCTCAAACTTGTTAGGCAATCTGAGGACAACGTGCTCGTAATTGTGCAGGGATTGCGCCGTTTTTCGCTGCGCAAGATCGTCGCGACAGATCCGTTTCTGCGCGCCGAAGTCGATTTGCCGGAATCGATCCTGCCGCCGCCGAGCAAAGAATGGGAAGCCACGTTCCGGAATTTGCGTGATTCAGCGACGCGATTGTTCGAGCTGACGCCGGATGCACCGGAACAGGCGCGCATGATGATCCTGAACATAGAGAATCCCGAGCAGCTCGCCGATTTTCTGGCGCCGAACCTTAATATCGATGTCGCGCAAAAGCAGGCGTTACTCGAAGAACTCGACGTTGAAAAACGGGTGCATGCCGTGCAGCAACACATTTCGGCGCAGCTTGAGATCGCCCAGATCCAGCAGCGACTGCAGAAAGATGTCGCGTCGCAATTTTCCGATGCACAGCGGCGCGCGTATCTCCGTTCCCAGCTAAAGGCGATCCAGCATGAGCTGGGTGAGACGGATAGCGGCAGCGAAGAACAGGCGCAACAGCTGCGCACGCGCCTCCAGGAGGCGAATCCGCCGGAAGAAGTCATGAAACAGGCAGAGCGCGAATTGAAGCGGCTCGACTTCATTCCGCCGGCGAGCCCCGAGTTTTCAGTGATTGTGAGTTACATCGAGATCATTGCCGATCTGCCATGGAATAAGTTGAGCAAGGACAATCTCGATCTCGATCAGGCGCAGCAGGTGCTTGATCGCGACCACTACGACTTGGAAAAAGTTAAGAAGCGGTTGATCGAATATTTGGCCGTACGGAAACTCAATCCGCAGGGACACGGCGCGATCCTCTGTTTTCTCGGGCCGCCCGGCGTAGGTAAAACCAGCCTGGGGCAATCGATCGCCGACGCTCTTGGCCGCAAATTTGTGCGGATCAGTCTTGGTGGAATGCGCGATGAAGCGGAGATTCGCGGTCATCGCCGCACCTACATCGGCTCGATGCCGGGACGGATCATTCAGGAATTACGCCGCTGCGGCACGCGTAATCCTGTTTTCATGCTCGATGAGATCGACAAAATCGGTGCGGATTTTCGTGGTGATCCTGCCAGCGCGTTGCTCGAGGTGCTCGACCCGGCCCAGAATCACGCTTTCGTCGATCGCTACCTCGATGTGCCGTTTGATCTTTCACAGATCATTTTTATTGGCACGGCAAATTACATCGAGGGGATTCCGGAACCGTTGCGCGACCGGATCGAAGTGATCTCACTTCCCGGTTACACCGAGCGCGAGAAGCTTGAGATCGCGAAGCGCTACCTTGTTCCGCGTCAGCTGCAGGAGAACGGACTTAAGCCGGAGCAATGCGAATTCCAAGAGGACGCGCTCCGCGGCACTATCAACGATTACACGCACGAAGCCGGCGTCCGCGAGTTAGAACGACAGCTTGGCGCGATTTGTCGCGGTACCGCGGCGCAGGTTGCGCGCGGAAAAACCGACCATGTGACGGTCACGCCGGAGATTGTGCGAGAAATGCTCGGCCCTGCCAAATACGTTCGTGAAACAAGACTCAAGACCAGTAAACCCGGTGTGGTCACCGGGCTTGCTTACACGCCACAAGGTGGCGAGGTGCTGCACATCGAAGCAACTCGTTATCCCGGCAAAGGAAACGTCACGCTTACCGGACAAATCGGAAACGTGATGAAAGAATCAGTGCAAGCGGCGTTCAGTCTGGTGCGTAGTCGCGACGGCGAGCTCGGTCGCAATCCCGATGACTTCCGGAAGATGGATGTTCACGTCCACGTGCCTGCAGGTGCGGTGCCAAAAGACGGGCCATCCGCAGGCATTGCAATGTTCACCGCCCTCGCCTCGCTCTTTAGCAATAGACCGGTTCGTTCTGATGTGGCGATGACTGGCGAGGTTACTTTGCGCGGTCTTGTTCTTCCGATCGGCGGATTGAAAGAAAAAAGTCTGGCTGCGATGCGCGCGGGCATCTCCACCGTGATCATTCCCAAGTTGAACGAAAAAGATCTGGTCGACGTTCCCGAGGAAGCGAAACAGAAACTCAAATTCGTCCCGGTGGAAAACGTAGATGAAGTTTTGGCCGTAGCGCTGGAGAAAAACGGTGTTGCTCGGTCAGCTTCAAAAAACAAATCCTCCTGAGTTGTTGAGGCTATAGGCGTCTGACACGGACGCCCTACAACACTCGGGCTGGCACTACTTCCATTCCCAGTAATCGGAGCGCATATTACCTTCTGCGTCTACTTGGTATTCGAAAACCACAGCGACCTTGTTCAGTCGGGACAACGGTGCGGGGATGGTTTGCAAGTAAATAGCTCCCCGATAGCTCGCAGTCCCATCCTTGTTCATCGCGCCAACGCCATGGCCTGTCCAGGTCGCCATCTCGCCGTCTTTGGTGACCATCACGCCTTGTCCTTCGCCGTATAGTGTGCCGTCGGGACGGACAAGCGTGCAATACGTTCCCGTATCTTTGATGTCCACGCCCAAGATTGAGCCACTCGCCTGAAATGAGCTTTCCATCTTGGGGCCTCCACCCAGATTCGGTAACACGCGCTGCGTGGTAATTTTGCCCGATATTCCCCCAATTTTTTCGCCTAACATAAACGTTGTTCTCCTTGTTAATCTTTCTCGAGTGGTTGAAAGGACTTGGTCTTAATTCTGTATCGAAGTCGTTTGGCCGCTTTGGTCAGTTCAAATCATATACCTCAACCAGGGCAACTCCGTTGGTGTTATTTACGCCGCTCACAGTGGCGGTGTAGCTTCCCGGTAGCAGGTTCGCAATAATCGCCGACTCGCTTGCTGCAGTCGGGGCGTGGCCGCTGTTTTGAATCGCGCTCACCTGATTGCTATTGATAATTCCGCCGATGATCGTGGTCTGCCAATCATTATTAGAAGCAATCGGTGCTCCCGTTGCGTTGTGCAATTCGAGTCTCGGATTGGCTAACGCATCGTTAATTCCAGACTGGGTGAGCTCAGGGCCAATCGCACGAATGATCACCCTCTTTCTCCCACTGCCTTGAACGATAAAACCGCCGATCATCACATGCTCGCCCGTCTGCACAAAACTGCGGGTGCTGATGTTGCCCAGACTTGAACTCGCGGCAGGGCTCAAATCGTACACTTCGACCAGAGCAACTCCGTTGGTGTTATTTACGCCGCTCACAATGGCGGTGTAGTTACCCGGTAGCAGGTCTGCAATAATCGCCGACTCGCTTGCTGCAGTCGGGGCGTAGCCGCTGTTTTGAATCGCGCTCACCTGATTGTTGTTGATAATTCCGCCGATGATCGTGGTCTGCCAGTCATCGTTGGTAGCAATCGGTGCTCCCGTTCCGTTGTGCAATTCGAGTCTCGGATTGGCTAACGCATCGTTAATTCCAAACGGGGTGAGCTCAGGGCCAATCGCACGAATGATCACCCTCTTTCTCCCACTGCCTTGAACGATAAAACCGCCAATCATCACATGCTCGCCCGTTTGCACGAAACTGCGGGTGCTGATGTTACCGAGGGATGCCGGAAGGAGCGCCGCGGATGGCCGGACATAATAAATGTCTTCCTCGCCGTTGAATGTGGCTGCATATGCAATGTTCGCGCTGGCGTTGTCCGAAACGACTGTGATGTAATCGCCGATTTTTTGTTGATTTGGATAACCGATGAAAGGGTTAAACGGGATGCTAAGCGCGACGTTTGGCGACCAGGTGTTTCCGCCGTCGAGGCTGTAAGAATAAAAGAGCTGCGAAGTGGTGTTGTTCGCAGCGCTACGCGAATCGTACCAGGCCACATCGATTCGGCCGTTGGGTGCAACCGACAGAGCGCCGAACCAGTGCCATTTCGCATGATTAATTGGATCGTCATTGATCCGATGCAGCGCGCTGAATGTGCGGCCGCCGTCTGTGCTGCGCACGAACATCACGTCGCTGCCGGTGGCGAAGCTGGTCGGCTGCACACTGGCGAGCATGTAAATGTTATTGTTCGTGCTCGTGCCTGAGCGATCGACGGCGAGAAAAACCTGACCCACTAATCCTACCGGATTTATCGGTTCACTGACAACGATCTGGCCGCCAAGATTCACGGGGGTGATTTGGTCGAATGTCGGAACAACCGCACCGTTCTTTGCATTCGTTGACCGAACACACCAAATCTGACCAGTGTCCAGGTTAACGCCTCCAATGAAGAGATTGCCACTGGAATCGACGTCCAATGTGCCCCACCTGGGAGTATTCGGAATGTTGATCGGATTCATCCAGGTCAATCCATTATTCGTGGACCGGGTGAACTGTCTGCCTCCGAAGTTATTTCCGTCGGTGCTCCAGCATTGATACTGAAAGCCATGGCCAGAGCTGTTGGTGTTGTCGATCGTGAACCACTGTTTATCGCCGCCGTCCGCCGGTGCGACCATCGTCCATGATTGACCGCCCGTAATTGACCGCCATAAGTCAACGAAGAAGTTCTGCAGAAGACTGAGGTAAAAAAAACGGCCAGCAGTATCGGAGTTCAGAACGGGATCGCTGCGAAAGATATTGTTTTGCAGGACACCGGGAGAAATCCATCTGGTGCCTCCGTTTGTCGTGTATGCAAAACCTGCTTCTCGGAAATTCGATGCAACGCTGTCGAACTGTCGCCAGCCGATGCTCATCCTGTTTGGATTGTTACGATCGATACAAATGGACGGCTCATTCGCAGCGTCGCCAACTATGTTATTGCCGTTTGCGTCGACGTTAACTTGATAACTCGTGTAAGGACCGAATTGCGAGATTAACGCTGGTGAAATCGCCAGCACTCGTGCGGAGACCGCTGGCGGATTATCGTATTTTTCGAGCGGTCCGGTGGGAAGGGGCTTCCGCGCAACTGTTTGACTGAAAGCTGCTGAAGCGAGCAGCAGAGAAACCGTGGTGACCAATCCCAAGCGCAACATCCCAAAGGATAATACGGTATAACTTGGCGCAGGTTGCAAAAAAGATGACCGGCGGTCCGCTGCCGTTTCGCCTTGCGAAACCGCCAGCCAATCAACCGAAAGATTATTGCAGGTTCTTGACCGGCTGCGTGACCAGCATGACGCCGGTTAGCCTACGTCACCGTGCTCTTGCTCGTACGCACGGATTGCGGCCCGGGTCTTCGGCCCCAAGACTCCGTCGATGGACCCGTGATAATAACCGGCGCGTGACAGCCGCTGTTGCAACTCAGCGACTCGGGATTGGCTGCTGTTTCCGTAACTTCCGTACTGCATCTCCGCACCGTATCCGTTGCCGTATCCATTGCCATAGCCATAATAGGGAGAGCCATAGCCGCCGCCCCAGCCTGCCCAAGGGCCCCAGCCCCAGCCCCACCACCATGGGAAGCCAAAACTGCCAATGAACACAACGTTGTTCCGGGGGAAGCACCACCTATTGCCGTTCCACCAACTCCATCTGCCGTTCGTATTTCTCCAATTATTATTCCAACTACCGCCGTGCCAGTTATTGCGACCGCTCCAATTACGGCCATTCCAGTTGGCGCCGTTCCAATTGCGGCCGTTCCACGCGGCACGGTTCCAGTTCGCACCGCCACGGTTCCAGTTCGCACCGCTAAAACGGGTGCCGCCCCGGGCCATGCCGCCACGAGAGAAACCGCCGGGGGCCATGCCGCCACGAGAGAAACCGCCGCGTGACATTCCGCCGAAGTGACCGCCACTGCCGCCGCGACCACCACCGCCACGTTGAGCCTCGCTGGTCAAGGGCGCAGCGAGCGTTAAAACAAGAAGATAAATTCCAGAAACGAAGAGCTTTGAATTATACATATCTGAGTAGGGTTCTGTCGGATTAGACACCTCAGATCGCCTAAAGTCGCATTATTTTTTTGCGACAAAAGAAAAAAGACCGGCGGCTCGCGTTTGATGCGAAGCCGCCGGTCGAATACTGACTATTTGTTCCGATTAAGCTAGCCCTAAACGGTCGAGCAGCGGTCGGCTAATCATCCCGTCCACAGCCAAGCCGTTTCGGCTTTGGAAAGCCGCGATAGCACCGCGGGTCTGTGGCCCGATGTCTCCGTCGACTACGCCGTGGTAGTAACCGAGTCGACCAAGGCGTTGCTGCACAGCTGCAACCGTTGAACCATTATAGCCGTAGGTTGGCGTGTAGTACGAGTAGTTTCTGTAACCGCCGTACGGATAACCGCCATAATACGAGTAGTAGTTGTTGTAACCACTGTACGGGTAACCGCCGTAATACGAGTACGGGTAATACCCCCCGGATAGGCCGTAACCCCAGTTCGAGTACGGATAGCCCGAGTAAGAGCGGTAGTTCGGGTAACCACCGCCATAGTAATAGCCCCTGTTGGCCCCGTAATAGTTATTGTAATAACGGGTGCCGCTGGGGTAATAACGTGTCCCAGTGTATTGACGGCCCGCGTAAGCGCGGGTCCCATTGTAACGAGTTCCGCTGTAGTAGCGGGTGCTGCCCACGCGAGGACTCATATTTTGATTATGACGTGTCACCTGTGTCGTTTGCGGAGCCGATCGTTTTGACCTCGACACCGACGATTTCTTCTCTGGCTTAGCCATTGCTGGCGACGCCACTAACGCGCCTGCAGCCAAGCAACTTACGAAAATTAAACCTTTGCTTTTCATGCTTTTTCCTTCTGTTGTGATTTCCTCTGAGATTCGTGCCTGGACGGTATCGCGGATGCGTTGCGAGATACCCGGCAAAGGCACTAATTAGAAGCAATCAAAAAGGCATCGTGCGGAGATTTGCTACTGGTCAGCGTGCAGCTATTGCCGCTATCATGCCGCGCTAGATGAAACGCGTCGCGATTGTTTTTTTCGCTATCGCGCACGCACAACTCATTTATGCTGCGCAGCCCGAACACAGCACGAGTCCCTCGCGGCAATTCGTGATTTATGGCGCCGATGCGAAGGTGCGCGGCGCGATATCTGGTCTGGCCGAACAAACAAAAACCAATCTTCTCGGACTGTTGAAGCAGCGCGACGACTGGAAGACGCCTGTGGTGGTCAACTTGCAACCGCAACAGGCAAATGCTCCCGAAATTCCGCCTGCTGATCTGCGATTCAGTCAAACCGGTTTCGGTATCAAGCTGCAACTCGACCTCACCATCTCTGGAAACGTCGACGTTTCACTCGTCGAACGGGAATTGCTCCGCGCGATTTTGCTCGAAATGATTTATCGAAAACAACTGCACATCAATGCAGGCGCAGTGCTGGTTGAGCCGCCCGATTGGTTAATTGACGGCGTACTCGCTCTTGCGCCCGAGCGTGATCGTGGTCCGCTAATCGAAGCGGTCGCCGACAACGAGAAACCTCTGCCGCTGGAGAAATTTCTTCGCCAATATCCCGGCGTTGTTGATTCCACCGATCGCACGCTTTATCGCGCTTATTCTTTTGCGTTTGTGCAGATGCTGCTGGAGCCAAAAACCGGCGGAACCCAGTTGGCGAAATACATCGATCGTCTGTCTGACTCTTCAAACGATCCGCTGGAGGATCTGAAGGCACAATTTCCAGTGCTCGCGGGTGACGCTGAGAGAACCTGGCAGGTGGCGTTGAATCGCTTAAAAAGCTTACAGACATTTCGATTATTCACGTTCGCAGAAAGCGAGCGGCGCCTCGATGAATTGCTGACCTTAAAAATCTCAGAATCCAACAAGCCGGTGAAGCTGGAAGAACTTGCACGGCACAAACTTTCGGCGAGTGAAAAGATGGCGCTCGATCAGTTGAAGCGCGATTTGATGTTCCTTGTTCCCCAAACCAATCCGGTGCTGCGACCGATTGGGCGTGAATACCAGGAGATTGTCGCGCTGCTTGCCCGCGGTAAACGCAAGGCCGTTCTGAAACGGCTTTCGCATCTGGATTTTACTCGACAACACCTCGCCGCGCGCATGATCGAGATCGACGATTATATGAACTGGTTCGAAGCGACACAAATGAACTCCGGCAGCGGCAACTTCACCGGTTATCTTAAAGCTGCGGATCAATCACAAGTCCCGGCTCCGCGACGGCACGATCCGCTTTCGGTTTACGTGGACGCATTGGAAGATCAGGTCGGAAATTAGCGGGTGGGCGCGCATCTCCTTCTCGAGGACGACCACGATCGGTCGCGACTTCCTGATAGGTATATATTCGCGTCTAAGATACTGTCGATAGTTGCTCGTTTGCCGTTGCCGATTATCTTGGGGGGAGCGCGTTTGAAACGCGCGTTTTCTGTTAATGCAAAAAATTGGATTCGCCGAGGCTCTCGAGTCGCTCGTGGCCAACGACCCCCGCTATCACCGGGACGGGTATATCTTTTTGCGCGATGCACTCGACTTCGCCACCAAGCGACAAAAGAAAATCAAGGGCGTCAGCGTGCGCCACGTGACCGGGCCGGAATTGCTCGATGGCGTCCGGCAGTACGCGCTCAAGGAATTCGGCCCGATGGTGATGACGGTATTCGATAGCTGGGGGATCCGTTCTTGCGAAGACATCGGGCACATGGTTTTTAATCTGATCGCGGCGGGGGTGTTTGGAAAAACCGAACAGGATTCGATCGAAGATTTCAAAAACGTTTACGATTTCGAAGAGGCGTTTGTGAGACCGTTCGCTCCGGCAAAACCGGAAGGTGCGGAAAAGCCGGCGCGATTGTCGGCACCAAACCCAGCCACATCGAGCAAATGAATTCTGCCAGGTGAATTGAACGAAAATTTCACCTTGGCTGTCGGTCATCAGTTATCTGATTACTGCCGACTTACCACGCAACGACACTTATTAATCGAATGTTCCAGCAATGTATCGCATCCCAGTAGCGAGTTTTCTCACAGCGGCTCTATTATTTCCCATGGTCAATTTGAAGGCTGCGCCACCTGAACCGCCGGCCCTCATTGCATTTCCGCCGAGCACTGCGCAAAAGTGGATTTTGCCAGACGGGCTGACCGTCATCGTCCAAGAGGACCACAGCGCGCCGGTGGCGAGCGTGCAGGCGTGGTGTGCCACCGGAAGCATCGATGAGGACCAGCACCTCGGAGCGGGGTTATCCCACATTCTCGAGCACATGCTGTTCAAAGGAACCAAAACGCGGTCTGCCAATCAAATTGCGCAGAGCATCCAGGACGTTGGGGGTTACATCAACGCCTATACCTCTTTCGATCGGACAGTTTTTTGGATCGACGTCCCTAAAGATGGCGTTAGCACCGCGCTGGAGATGCTGAGCGATGCCATGATGAATTCCACCCTACCCCCGAATGAGTACAACAAAGAGCAGGAAGTGATTCGGCGCGAGTTTGCCATGGGCATGGATGATCCCGATCGCATGGCGAGCCTGCTGCTTTTTGGAACGGCGTATCAGAGGCATCCCTACCGATTTCCAGTGATCGGTGAGATGGAAATCTATAACCAGCTTACGCAAGAGCAGGTGATGCAATATTACAAGACGCGGTACGTGCCGAACAATCTCACATTCGTCGTTGTCGGCGACGTGAACGGAGAGAAAGTGCGGCAACAACTGGGCGACTGGTTCAAACAGTATCCAGAGAAATCGCTGAAGCCAGTATTCATACCGTCAGAACCACCACAACTTGGCCGGCGGGAAGTGCACCAGGAATTTTCTACTGAGTTGACGCATCTCGCGATGGCCTGGCATATCCCGGAAGTTACGAGTCCCGACGTCCCCGCGCTCGATCTACTCTCAACTATTCTCGGCGATGGGCGTAGCTCGCGACTTTATCGCCGGGTACGCGAAGAAGCCGGTCTGGCATTTAGTATATCGGCGTTTTCGTACACTCCGGGCGATCCCGGATTGTTTGGCATTGACGCCACTCTCGATCCGAAAAAGCGCGATCCTGTCGAGAAATT
>DATFXP010000041.1:0-3550 GCA_035315785.1 Candidatus Udaeobacter sp.
TCAACAGGGAAAAGCGTACATGTTTCGTCGTCCACAGTCGGTAGCGATGTCGTTTTCATCGGTGTTCTAAACGGGACACTGGAAGCACGTGACTTAAAAACTGGTGATCTGCTCTGGGATTTTAAAGTTGAGAAATCCAAGCAAAATGGGAGTTGGGTACTCACCGGCGATCGAAAGTTTAATGGGCCATTTCTGTTTCATTCCAACTGGCGTGAAGCGCCGCTTGTAGCAACCGATCAACAAATTCGCATCGGGGGAATTTATTCATCGCCGCTTGTCGTGAACGGGGTTGTTTACTTCGGCAGCGCGGACGGATTTCTCTACGCGCTCGAGTAAATCGCACCTTGCATTCGTCGCATCGGTCTCATGTGGCCTTTGAGACGGATGGACCGAAGCTTGCGAATGCACGTTGCGCATTGAAAGTTCTCGCCTCTCAAATGAAGCAACTTTCTTCAACTCCCATTAAGAATGCACTGCAAAGCGCCACGCCGATCGATGCGATTCGTGTGGAGGGATGGGTTCGGACGCGGCGTGATTCAAAGGACTTTTCGTTCATCGAGCTGAACGACGGCTCATCTCTTCGAAATCTTCAGATCATCGCGAAGCAGGATGCTTTGCCTAATTTCGCAGACATCCAACGGCTCAGTACTGGGGCCTCGATTGCGGTGAATGGCGGGCTGGTCCCGTCGCAGGGGAAAGGACAGAAATGGGAACTCGTCGCTAGAGATATCGAAATTGTCGGTGAGGCCGACGAAAGTTATCCGCTTCAGAAGAAGGGACACACACCGGAATTTTTGCGCGAGATCGCGCATCTCCGTCCGCGGTCAAATCTTTTTGGGTGCGTGTTTCGTGTGCGCAGCCGGCTTGCGTTCACCGTTCATCAGTTTTTTCAAGAGCGGGGTTTCGTTTATGTTCATACACCGATCATCACCGGAAGCGATTGCGAAGGCGCTGGCGAGTTGTTCCGGGTTTCAACCATCGACATCAAAGATCCACCGCGGAAAAACGGGGAAATCGATTACGCCCAGGACTTTTTCGCTCGGCAAACTTATCTCACGGTCAGTGGACAACTGGAAGCGGAGGCGTTCGCCTGCGCGCTTACCAAGGTTTACACCTTCGGGCCGACATTTCGCGCTGAGAACTCAAACACGTCGCGACACGCCAGCGAGTTCTGGATGATCGAGCCGGAGATGGCCTTTTGCGATTTAACCGGCAACATGGATCTGGCCGAAGAGTTGGTGAAATATTTGATCGCCGACGCGAGAAAGCAGTGCCCAGAAGAATTGGAATTGTTCGCGAAATTCGTGGACAAGGAGTTGCTTGCCCGACTCGATTTCGTCATTGAACGGCCATTTCAGCGAATTACCTACACTGAAGCAGTTGAGCTTTTGGAAAAGAGCGGCGAAAAATTCGAGTTCCCGATCGATTACGGCTCAAACCTGCAATCGGAGCATGAGCGCTGGCTTACGGAGAAACATTTCAAATGTCCGGTCACGGTTTTTAATTTTCCCAAGGAAATCAAACCGTTCTACATGCGTTCGAACGATGATGGCAAAACCGTGGCCGCCATCGATTTGCTGGTGCCAGGTATCGGCGAGATCGTGGGCGGCAGCCAGCGTGAAGAACGACTGGAATTGCTGGAGGACAACATGCGGTGTCACAACATGGATCCCGCCGATTACAAATGGTACCTCGATCTGCGTCGCTATGGAACTGTGCCACACTCCGGCTTTGGGCTTGGCTTTGAACGCATGCTCATGTTCATCACCGGCATTCCCAATATTCGCGACGTAATTCCTTTCGCACGCACGCCGGGCAGCGCCGAGTTCTAGGTACAGACGTTACGCTGCGGTGTCCGGTCAGCGCGCCGCACCGCCATGCCGCTACGGCTGCTCGTCTCGTAGCCTTGTGAATTCGAGCTTGGAACCGTCTGGCTGCTGCAGCACGAGCTGGTCGCTGGAAAGTGTCATCAGGTAAACAGTCGTCGCGAACGGCGTCTCGATTTTGATTCGGTCCTGATCACCAAACTTATATCTGCCGCGAACTTCTCCGACGAGCACGGATCCGTTACTCAAAAATTCCCAAACTGTTTGATTTTCAGCTCCCGACATCCGCCATTTGCCGACGATGCTGGAATTCCCGCAGCCAACCAAAACAAAAAGCAGAACTGCCGAAGCGGTTGCCAATAGCAAAGTCGCACGCCCTCGAAAACCAAATCGCATCACCCCGGTTATAATCGCGTGCGATTGAAAGGTCGACGAAACTATTTCTTTTTCGATTCCTTCTTCGATTCGCCGTCCGGGTCGCTCGAGTCCTTCGAGGCACGCTTGGATTCCCCGGGCCGATATTCTTCCTGTTCGGCTGCGGCGAAGGCTTTTTCCAATCCAACCATATCTTCGCCCGGACGGAGCGTATCAAACGACTCCACTTCCTTGCGCAGTTGTTCTTCGGAATAGTTCGCCGCTTTAATCGAGAGGCCGATGCGACGCTCGATTTTGTCGACCTTGATCACGCGCGCTTCAACTTCCTGGCCCACTTTCAGGACGTCCTTAACCTTGGCGACATGATCCTCGCTCAGCTGTGAGATGTGAACGAGCCCATCGATGTCGTCCTGCAATTGCACAAATGCGCCAAAGCTCGCGAGCTTGGTTACTCTGCCTTTGACCAAGTCACCGATCTTATATTTCTCGTCGATAGTTTTCCACGGATCGTCGGCCAGCTGTTTAATTCCGAGACTGATGCGTTGATTGACTTTGTCGATGTCGATCACGACAGCTTCGACTTCATCGCCTTTCTTAAACATCTCGCTGGGGTGATTGATTTTTCGTGTCCAGCTTAAGTCGGAGACGTGGATCATTCCGTCGATTCCTTCTTCAAGTTCCACGAACGCTCCATAAGCGGTCATGTTCCGAATCGTGCCTTTGACTTGTCTACCGATAGTGAATTTCTTCTCGATTTCATCCCACGGATTCGGTTCGAGTTGGCGCAACCCGAGCGAGATTTTTTGTTCCTCCTTGTTCACGCCCAGAACCACTGCTTCCACTTCCTGACCAACGCTGAGGATATCCGAAGGACGCATGATGCGCTTGGTCCACGAAAGCTCTGACACGTGGATCAGACCTTCCACGCCTTCCTCGATTTCAACAAAGGCGCCGTAGGGAACAAGATTCGTGATCTTGCCCTTAATACGCTGTCCGGCAGGAAAACGTTCCTCGATCTGATCCCACGGGTTCTTCTGTGTTTGCTTCAGTCCGAGCGAAACGCGTTCCTTCTCCTTGTTGATGTCGAGAACAACGACTTCCAATTGCTGCCCGACTTTCAACAACTCACTGGGGTGTCCCAAGCGTCCCCACGTCATGTCGGTGACGTGCAGCAAACCATCCATGCCGTCGAGATCAATAAACGCGCCAAAGTCCGTGATGTTTTTGACCGTGCCATCCACACGGTCGCCAACAGTCACGCTCTCCAGGAATTTCTGGCGCTTTTCGCTGCGCTCCTGTTCGATCACCTCGCGCCGGCTGAGCACGACGTTCTTTCGGTCGTCATTGAG
>DATFXP010000042.1:0-6995 GCA_035315785.1 Candidatus Udaeobacter sp.
CAAACTCCCCGTGGAACTCGAAGTGGCAGTAGTCAGTTAAAATCCAACATGGGCAGCATGAACAAAAAGCAAAGAATACTAACAGTTGTGGCCCTAATCGTGTTCATCGCCCTTGGCGCATTTCATTATCTGACGGTGAAACTGCATAGAAGCGACGGATAAAGACCCCGTTACAGTTTGAACTGCAACGCGAGCCAATTCTTTACTTTTCGGTCGACATGTTATGAGCCACGAAAGACTTCTCTAGGACGGCGGTAGCGAAACCGACCTCACGCCTCTCGCGTCACTTTTACTTGCTGACGTTGCCGATTTCCTGTTAACGATTTGTCATCGCAAGGTTTCGATCTGCTGGTCACTGCATATCTCTTTAGGTTCATGCGTAATCACGATCTAAGACGATTGTTCCAATTGTGTCTGCTGTTTTCAATTTTTCGGGCGGGCGCGATTTTCACCGAAACAAAAGAAGCGCAGGACCTAGTCGATGCGCGGTTGATTGAATCACTCAAAAACACAATCCCATTCCTGATGCGGCAAAATCCCACGCCGGGGTTGAACATCGCTCTCGCGCGGCGCAGCAAAATCATCTGGGAGGCGGGCTTCGGGTTTGCTGATCTAGAAAAGAAAATCCCGATGGCCGCGGATACGGTCTTTCATTCCGGGTCGATGGCCAAAACATTTACTGCCACTGCGACGATGCAGTTGATCGAGCAGGGAGTCATTGGATTGCGCGACCCCGTGAACAAATATTTCAAGACGTTCAAGATCACGAATCCGCTCGGCGATCGCGAGATTACAGTTTACGATTTGCTCACTCATCGCAGTGGTTTGGCGGAGAACGCCGCGGCTTTCGATTTCAATGGTCCTCAACCACTCGAGAAGTACCTCGCGCGCGCGTATTCGCAGTCGACTTCTGAAGGCTACGGCGGCGATCTCGTTAAGCGCTGGACGGCGAAAGTCGGCGAAAAATATCAGTACTCGAACCTCGGGATGTCGACCCTGGGCTACCTCGTGCAGTTGACGAACCCCGAGCGGCTGTCTTTTTCGGATTACATGCAGCGCCACATCATCGATCCGCTGGGAATGAAATCGACCGAGTTTCCGGAAGTTCAGGATGCCGGGCACATTAAGAAAGAGATCTTCAATCGAATGTCCAAGGGTTACGCGAGTTTCGGAGGCGTGTTTATTCCGACGCCGACGATGTACGTCGGCGATTATCCCGCGGGAACAATCGTCGGGACACCGGGCGATTTGCTCCACTTCGCGCTCGCGCTTGCGAATCACGGCAACTACAACGGTTACCAATTGCTCAAGCCGGAGACTGTGCAGCAAATGCTATCGCCGCAGCAGAAGCTCGCGCCCAATGTTGAAGGCGGGCTTGTCTTTCGCTTGAGGGATTTCGGCCAACCGGAATTTAATTTTGGACACAGCGGCGCGCACATGTTCGGCTGGACAAACGATTTTCGCGCTTATCCCGATCAAGATTTCGCCGTCGCCGTCGCGACGAATCAATGGAACATGGGTGTGGACCTGCTTTCGGTTGCGCCTGCAATTGAGGATTTTATTTCTGCGTGGTTGAAATATGAAAAGGCAGGCGCGCACAAAACCGTGCGGGAACCGCACACCTGGGCCTGGAAAGCTTCATACGTGATGGGCATGGTGATGGTTGAGCGAATCAGAGGCGGATTGGGAATCAATCGGCCGATTACACCGGAGATGGTCGAAGCGATGTCATCCGATCCTAAAGTGGGCGCGATGTCGAGCCGCGCAAAAGAAAACTGGGATCCGGCCGGATTTCGCGCCGGCGTTGAAGACATGCTCAAAGTTGAAATGAAACCGACGGCAATTAAATCGTTTGTCGAATCCGATCGTCTCCGAATCAATCCGGAAGAGCTGCTCCCAATTTCCCAGGAGTTAGGCGCGACGATATCGCTGTTGCCTTGGGGATTGATTCAATGAGCAGAGCCTAAACGTGGATAGAAGATCCTTCTTACGTGGAGCTGCTGCGGCCGGAGTCGGCGCGGCGATGTTGAAAGGCCGCGCCGCCGAAAGTCCCTCAGCTTCTTCACCGAAAGAAGTAAATCTCCCGGACGATTCCGACCGAAGTCCGACTCGCGATCCACTCGCGTTGCAACGGTCAACGCTCGTGGTGGAAGGATTGGTTGCGGGCGGGCCGCGTCTGTCTCATTTGGAATTGCAGAAAAAGGGCGGCGTCGATTGTGGAGTCACTGATTTGCCGGAAGATCCGCTCTCGTTCGCGCGCGCGCTCAAATTTTTCGACGAACACAAAAAAGAATGTGCGATCGCTCGCAACGTCGGCGAGATCCGCAAAGCAAAACAGGACGGCAAGATCGCCGTCGTTTATGGCTGGCAATCCGCGGAAAGTCTCGGTGCAGCGTTCGCCAATCCGTTAGGCACGCCTGATACACCGCTGCGTGCGTATCACGAGATCGGTCTGCGCATATTGGGGATCGCGTATAACGTGGCCAACTTTTTCGGCGGCGGTTGCCTGGAACCGCAAATCGGACTCACTCGCGCAGGACGACGTTTGGTCGAGGAGATCCACAACTTACGAATCGTCCTCGATGTCGGCGGTCATACTGGCGAACAGGCAACGTTGGATGCGTTAGCAATCTCGAAAGGTGTGCCTGTCATTTCTACGCACACCAACGTCGCCGCCATCGCCGATAATCCGCGGTGCGTGAGTGATCGCGTCATCGAAGGAATTGCGAAAAACGGCGGCGTCATCGGTTTGACAGCGGTCAGCGATTTTCACGCGCGCAGCCGCAAGGACGCATCCGTTCCGCGCACCGCTCAGGTTGGCGTGGAAGCTTATCTCGACCAGTTCGATTACATCCGCAAACTGGTGGGCGCCGATTATGTCGCGCTCGGGCCCGACTTTGTTGACGGACTGCCTGTTAATTATGAAGCGGTGAACCGAGAAATCATCCCGCGGGAGATGATCAGTGACGGACCATGGCTCTATGTCAAAGGCTTCGAGAACATTTCCGAACTGCCGAACGTAACGCGCGGACTGATCCAGCGCGGCTGGTCCAGTGGCGATATCCGCAAGGTTTTAGGCGGCAACTGGCTTCGCGTCTACGAAGCTGTGTGGGGCGGCTAGCTCCTTCGCAGAACTTTAGTTGTGTGCAAACCCCACAAGTCGAGTCTGTAGTTGTTGTATGACCAGACGCGCTGGCCCAAACAATTCATTCCACTGATCAGCCTGCGCGAGCTGCTTTTGATTCACGAAAATTGCTTTGCCTGTTAATCTATCGGACGCTTGGATTGAGAGCTTGCGAGCCATGCTGAATTGCTACGTGTTGATCGGCGGTGAGTGGCGTGAAGTTTCCGGTGTTGTTACGGGACCTGTCTTCAATCCATCGCGCGGTGAAGTAATTGCCCAGGTGCCAATGTGCACGAAGGAACACGTTGATTCTGCGGTCGACGCTGCGACGGATGCATTTCTTGCTTGGCGCGACACGCCACCGGTGGAACGCGCGCGCATTTTCTTTCAATATCGCCAACTGGTCGAAGAAAATTTTGACCGCATTTGCCAAAGCGTTACGCGTGAGCATGGCAAAACGTTGGCCGAAGCACGCGGCAGCGTTTATCGCGGGATCGAGAACATCGAGTTCGCGTGCAGTGTTCCCACGTTGCTGAAAGGCGAAACTCTGGGAAACGTCGCGCGTGGAGTGGATTGCGAGACGATGCTGCAGCCGCTGGGCGTCTGCGTCGGCATTACACCTTTCAATTTTCCCACGATGGTGCCGATGTGGATGTTCCCGCTTGCTATCGCATGTGGAAACACATTTGTACTGAAACCGAGCGAGAAAGTGCCGCTCAGCGCGCTATTAATTGTTGAGCTATTGGAAAAAGCTGGTTTGCCGAAAGGCGTGATCAACGTCGTTCACGGCGGGCATGAATGCGCGGATGCGTTACTGACACATCCAAAAGTGAAAGCGATTTCGTTTGTCGGTTCATCGTCGGTTGCGAAACACATTTACGAAACCGGAACGCGCCACGGCAAGCGCGTGCAGGCGAATGGCGGCGCGAAAAATTACATCGTCATCATGCCGGACGCGGATGTATCGGAAACAGTCGAAGCGCTTGCAGTTGCAGCTTTCGGTTGCGCTGGCGAACGATGCATGGCCGGATCGACTGCAATCACCGTTGGCGAAGCCGCCAATCGGATTTTGCCAAGATTAGTTGAAGCAGCGCGTGCAATTAAAGTCGGTCCGACTGACACCAAAAAACAGCCTGACATGGGACCAGTGATCACGGCGCAACATCGTGACCGCTTAATGGATTTGATAGCGAGCGGAGAAAAAGAAGGAGTGAAGGTGATTGCCGATGGCCGGGGCGTTCACGTTGCCGAAGCGCCAAACGGCTTCTTTATGGGCGCGACGATTGTCGATGAGGTACAGAGCGACATGACGATCGCGCGCGAAGAAGTTTTCGGCCCGGTGCTCAACGTGATGCGAATGGAGGATCTCGACCAGGCAATCGAGGTCGCGAACGGATCAGCTTACGGAAATGGTGCTGCGATTTTTACAAACTCTGGAAAGGCCGCGTGCGAGTTCAAACATAGGGTGAAGGCCGGCATGGTCGGAATTAATGTCGGCGTTCCGGCAACGATGGCCATGTTTCCGTTCACTGGATGGGATCAATCGTTTTACGGCGATCTGCATATTCAGGGTCGAGAAGGCGTTCAGTTTTACACGCAGCAAAAAGTCGTCTCCACACGCTGGTTCGGCCACGCCGTTGCAGACGTCTGGAAGAAGTAACATCGAGGGCCTGCTCGCCTCCTCATGTTTGCTTGTGCAATAATGCGTTGATATGAAAGGCGCACCGACGCTTCCAAGTCTGGACTACCAACCGATCAAATACGGCGGCCCGTCGGTCGACGAGGTGTTGCAATTACGCAAAGAATTTCTGAACCCGGGAATTTTTCTCTACTACAAAAAACCCCTAATGCTGGTGCAAGGAAAAATGCAGTACGTCTGGGACGAACATGGCCGCAGATACCTAGACGCGCTTGCTGGCATAGTGACGGTGAGCGTTGGGCACTGCCATCCGGATGTGGTCGATGCTGCGCGCAGACAAAACGAAACGCTGCAGCATTCCACCACAATCTATTTGCAACCGAACATTGTTGAATACGCGCGGAAACTTGCCGCAAAAATGCCCGGCGAGCTCAAAGTTTGTTATTTCGTGAATTCCGGCTCGGAAGCGAATGATCTCGCGCTGCTGATAGCGCGTGCTTACACCGGCAACTACGACGTAATTGCGTTGAGAAACGCGTATCACGGTGGAAGCACTTTGGCTATGGGCCTTACCGCGAATCGTGCCTGGAAGTTTAACATTCCGCACAGCTTCGGGGTCCATCATGCTCTCACACCCGACCCCTATCGCGGCTTGTGGGGGCGCGACGATGTCTATGCGGGTAAAAAATATGCCGCGGATGTGAAGAACTTAATCGACTACGGCACGTCCGGCCAAGTCGCGGCTTTCATTGCCGAATCAATCCAAGGAGTCGGCGGATGCATCGTTTTCCCGGACAATTATCTGGAACACGCCTACGAACACATTCGTGCAGCCGGTGGTTTGTGTATCGCCGATGAAGTGCAGACGGGATTCGGTCGAACGGGCACCCATTATTGGGGATTTGAGACCCAGGGCGTGATTCCCGACATCGTGACGATGGCAAAAGGAATCGGCAACGGTTGTCCGTTGGGCGCCGTGGTCACAACTCCAAACATTGCGCGAACGCTCGCCGAACGGCTTCACTTTAACACCTTTGGCGGAAACCCTGTCGTTTGCGCTCAAGGCAGCGCAGTTCTCGAAGTAATCGAGCGCGAAAACATGCAGGCAAATTCCCTGAACCTCGGCAACAAAATTCTCGCTGGCCTAAATCAACTGAAAGAAAAATACAAATTGATTGGGGACGTTCGCGGTAAGGGGCTCTTGCTTGGCATCGAATTAGTGAAGAATCGACAATCAAAGGAGCCGGCTCGCGAAGAATGCGCGCAAGTCATGGAAAATTGCAAAGAGATGGGTCTTCTCGTAGGAAAAGGCGGCCTTTGGGGACAAACAGTCCGTTTTTCACCGCCGATGTGTCTCAAAGAAGACGACGCGGATTTTCTGATCGACGTGCTCGATTGCGCGCTCGACACTTTGTAATCTCGTAGGCTGATGCATGTCATTCCGGGTAGAACGAAAAGTCCTTTGGTTACGCAAAGGCCGGGTGTAACATCTGACACGAAATAAAGTGTTCTGATCAGGTGATTCGATGTCACTTGTTCAGTTTGATCTGCGCGCGCGCAAATTCGCAGCAGGCTTCGAATTTACGATCGTAACTGTTACCCGAAAACTGAGCACAAAAAGTGAGACACGCGCTGCTTTTGCGCGGCCCCTCGTTCAGCCGGCGTCGTCGCTAAACCTCGCAGATGCTAGGTGATTCAGACATTGCCTTACGCAGACTTGCGCAGCTTTGCAGCCAAATTTTTCCAGACTGTAGAAAAGACCGTGAAAAATTTAGCCGTCTTTGCGGTTTACTGGCGCTGGCCTTAAATTTCGGGCCATGAAGGCCGTGACCATTATCGGCGTGAGACTCGACTGGCACATCCTCGAACTTCTGGACAAGTTGACAGTGCGACTGGGCGTCAATCGTTCCGCCGTAATCGTGCTTGCAATTCGCCGACTGGCGGAAGCGCAAGGCATTTACGTTTAAGGTTGCCTGGTTTGGCATCCCTCGCGCGCGCGGAAGTGTTCACGACTCATTATTTTGCCAGTATCAGCCATTCAGTTTTCGCGCCGCGTTTGCGCAGAATTGCGCGGTTTTTCAGCGAAAAATTCTCAGACCGTAGAAAATGACCGTGAATGATAAAGGGTGTCCGTCGCGGGCGCGCGGAGTTGTCGCCGCGGGGCGGGTAACGAACTCGTTACTTTTTGGCGGTAACGACCGTATGGAAACTGCTGTAAAATCCAAGAAATCC
>DATFXP010000043.1:0-11774 GCA_035315785.1 Candidatus Udaeobacter sp.
GATCGTGTCCGAGTCTTTGCTATCTTCGAAAAACAAGTGAGTTCCGCAACACGCGGCAAACGAACGAATCCGATTCGCGTACGGAATCTTGCGCGGCTCACCCTTTGTCACGACCAAATCCTTGCGCGGCACCGATCCCCACTGCACGTAAGGTGCGCCTGCGCTTCGCCGGCAATCGATGCAATGACAATCAACCAATGCAGATGGCCGGCTCTTCAAAATGTATCGTGTCCCGCCACAAACGCATCCACCAATGATTTTCGTATGAGGCATATCTCAGGAACTAAGTTCAAAGTTTTCCTGTTTTGAAACTCTGTCGTTACCCACACTCCATCGCCGTGTCTAGGTCACTTAACCCATTCGTTCCATTCCGTAGCGATAACTCTGTTTTTCTTACTGGCCCCGCCTGGTGCCGGTACTGCCGGCGGTTGATTTGGATGCGCCCTTAACACCGCCACCTTTGACTTCTTTTCTGAGCTGCAGGTCTCGAATGATGGCCTCTTTTAGATCATTTTTGAGTCGGCGCCACACGGATCGGACCATGTTGACGTTCGGCTCCTCTGTATTCTTGCTCAAACAGCGTTTACCCCCAATTAATTTCGTGGCGACCTTTTAGCGAGAAGTCCCGGCCAGAGCAAGCTGAAAATTGTGTGCTCCCATATATCTCAGGAACTCTGGAACGCAGGAACCAAGCTTACGGTTTGGTCGTGTCCCCACATATCACTTAAGTTGATAATGCTGTGTGGTTCGGCCTCATAAGCTCCTTAACCTTGGCACTATAGCCGCCTTGAAGGCATCTCTAGGCGAAATTCGTCGGAAGTAGTTCCAGACAAATTTTCCTGCTTTCCTTGGCGATCAGTTGTTGCTTTTCCTAGTCAGTTCGAATTCAAAATGCGTTTTGTTCCGTCTGGCTTCAGCGTCTCCCACTTTTCGATCAGGTGATCGCGATCTTTAAAAAACAGCTCGAGCCCACTGATGCGTTCTGTGCCTTTGGTCCAGCCGGTAATATCTTTGAACGCAAACACCATCACTGCGGGATTTTCTCCAAATTCTTTTGCGAGCAACCGCGGTTGATTTCCTTTGCGCGTGTACACCTTCATTAGCAGGGAATGCACACCATCGAGATAATAAACGGCGATCTACCCCGAATTGCGTTCCAGAATAGCATGCCCGTGAGCGAGGGCTTCAAACGCTGCATCGTACGACTGATCATTTTCTGTGAAGCTCCACGCACCAACCAGCCGCCTCTCGAGATCTTCGAAATCTGCATTTAACAATTCCGCGCCATGAACGGCCGCCAAAGGAAATAAGACCAACGCGATCCCGGCCATTCGCATAGATCGGAATTATTGCAGGCTCAGAAGCTGCTCACCAGCGCAAGACTAACGGGAAGCACTCGGTAGATGGCTTATTGTCGTTCGCCTGAGGCAGCCAATTTGCGGTCGAAGAATTCCGCGGTGGCGCGGTACGCGCGGACCCAATCGCTCCAACGGAGCAGGTCGTGAATTTCGTCGGGGAAAATTAGCTCTTCGAACACGACGTTTTGCGCGCGCAATTTTTCGACCAGATCGGTGGTTTGCTGGAACGGCACGTTGCGATCGTCGTCGCCGTGGACGAACAGCACCGGGGAGCGCCAACTCGCGACGCTGGCGACTGGCGATGATTTGAACGCGAGCTCGCGCGCTTCTTTGATGTCGGGCGCAACGTCGGCGTTCTTGCCCTCGGCTTCTGCGGCCCACATCGGGAGGAAAATCGCCCAGTCGTGCACGCCATGGAAATCGACGCCGGCTTTGAAAATGTCGGAGTTGCGCGCGAGTCCCATTGCGGTCAGAAATCCCCCGTAGGATCCCCCCCACAGACCGAGCCGCTGCGGATCAACATTGTCGAGCGTCTGCAAAAATTTCGCGCCTGCTACCACGTCCTGGTATTCGGATGCGCCGCGCCACACCGACTTTACCGGCTGGCGAAAGGCGCGCCCGTACATGATGCCGAGGCGGTAATTCACCGAGAGCACAGTGTACCCTTTGCTCGCCAGGTATTGGTTCATCGCATAGGCGTTGTGGTAATACTCCATGTAATGAAACCCGAGGAGCATCTGCCGGATCGGTCCGCCGTGCGTGAAGATGAGAGCGGGGCCGCGTCCTTTCAGGTTCTTAGGCGTGAACAGTTGGCCATGAACTTCCAGGCCGTCCTCGCTTTTGAACACCACCTGCTTTGGTGTGACTAACTGTGCCGATGGAAAGTCAGCGGGAATCGCGTTCTTCGCAATGGGCTCGCGTCCGCTGTTCGTTAGGCGATAGGGCATAGCGGGCGAAGTGGCGGTTGAGCCGAGACACAACATCGTTTTCCCATCGCTCGTTTCGACTGGGTTCCATTCGATCGTCTCGCCACTCGCTAGGGTCTTTGGTTCGCCGCCGGTCGCGCTGACGCGCCAGATATGACGGCGATCGATGTCGTTCTGATTCGAAGTGAAAAGAATGCTGCGTTTGTCTGCGCTCAGCACCACTTCTTCGACATCAAAGTCACCCGGCGTGAGGAGTTGAGCAATTCCGCCGGTAGAGGCGATGGAGTAAAGGTGGTTTCTTCCGCCTTTTTCGCTGGCAAAAATGATGCGGCCTGCATCCGTGAACTTCAGTGATTCAAATGCAAACAGCGGCAGCGAATCTTCCATTGCGTCGCCGCTGTGAAAGAGCTCACGGGCTTCGCCGGTCTGCGCGTCGGCTATCCAAAGTGCGCACGGTCGTGGGAACTCAGGAATGAGCGGCCGTTTGAATTCGACTCCGGGCTGGCGAATAAACGCCACCTGCTTGCTGTCCGGTGACCAAACTGGACCAGCATCACGGTTCGTGGTCGGCGCGAGATAAGTGATCTTCTTCGTCGCCAGGTCGAGCACAGCGATAAACGAGTGGTCCTTGCGATTGGAGCGAAACGCGATCCGTTTTCCGTCAAACGACCAGCACGGCGTATCGCTTTCGCCTGCTAACTCATCCAGTTGCTCCGCCTTTTTCTTGCCGTCGATCGGCGCGATCCAAAGATGTTTTTTCCCCGACCAAACAACATTTTTTCCATCGGGTGAAACCTGCAGGTCTTCGCAGCCTTCCTCGTTGCAGCCAACGTCCCCGAGTAATCGCGGTTCACCGCCGCTCACGTTTACCGCCCACGCCTGCTGCTTCGGGATTTTCTTCTGGCTGGTCGGATTTGCTGACGTCCCTTCTTTGTTCGTCTCACTGCCGCGGGCATAAACGATCGTTTTCCCATCCGGTGTGAGCTTCATGCTCGCCAGCGCCTGGCCATCGTCGCCTTTGTAATGCGTTACCTGCCGCGGTACGAAATCCCGCGCGTCTGCCACCCAGATGTTGCGCTCGCCTTTGTTGTCGAAGACCCACGCCACGCGCGGCGCGTGCGATGCGCTCGTTAGGCCATACGGAAATGGCGCACCCAACACCTGCTCGATGGTGAAGCTTTCACCAACACAAGCGACCGGCAGCAACGCGCTGCCGAGACCAACAACAAGGAAACAGAATAATTTTGTCAACACGGTCGCGAACTATCGCGTGGAACGATCCCGCGTCGAATGGATTCGATGGTGGAGAACAGGAACTAAAGCCAATTGCGCGGACGTTTCCGGCCTCGCCCCTCATATGAGGGGCGAGGATTGAGGTGAGTGGTGAACTTGGAAAGAACCGTCACTCCGTCTCGCCCGGCGCTCAAGAGCGCCGCTACAGCGTTGCGGAGGTAGCAGTGAGGCGATAACGCGCGTGGAGCCGGGGCGCCACAGCCCCGTCTTCCTGACCACCCGAAAAACTCAATGTAATTGCTTGGCACCTAGTCGTTTTGCTGCTCAAATCTGCCGCCGCAACACACAACATATACTTATGGCTAAGAGATTTATCTTTTTGGTGGCGATCGCCCTTCTCGGCTGTTCGGCGACAATCTTCGCGCAAGGTGGGGCCAAGCCGGCAAACGTCGGCGAGGGGACAGTGATGGTTAAGGGTAAAAACTATCCGTTAAAAAACGCTGCAGCGTACGAGACCACTGTCGACGGGGAAGACGGGGTTGCGGTGGTGCTCAGTGGCCCAACGATTTCAAGCGAGAAAATCAACGAAGCCAGGAAATCGGAAAAGAAGAACGAACCCGCCGATTTTAGACGGCCTTACGTCAAGCTGGAGTTCACGAAGGCCGGAGAATTTAAGGGCTGGGGCGCCGCCGCCGGTGACGTATTCCTGGGCAGGCGCAGGGGTAATGCGACGGGAGAAATAAAGCTGCAGGACGGCCGAGCGATTGGCAAAGCGAGCCAGCCGAATGAAACCGAGGGAATGTTTCCATCTGGCTTGGACGTCCGTTTCGATGTGCCGTTGCTTCGTGCTGGAGAATCGTTGCCGCCGTCCAAAAAGCCGGGGCCCCCGGCCAATGTGAAGCCGACAGTGACCGGAATCTTCAAAGGCAACGGGAAGAACGCAAAGCTGACTTATGTGTCGGCGCATTGGCGCGAGCCGTTTGGCGATAAGCCGTCGATCGTGCTGGTGTTCACCGAGAAGGATCATTCCAAAGATAAGAAGCCAGATTTTAATGCCGGCTTCGGCAAGTTCGGCAGTGCGTTGATCGTCTCACTCCACGAAGATGGCGATATTTTTGGATGTGAAGTGGCGCACAATGCGCTTAAGCACCAAAACTTTAGTTCGATTGGCAAGATCAACACAAACGACTTCGAATATGCAGATGGGCAGGTGAAGGGAGAACTCGCTACGGATGGTCCGGCGGACGTCTTCGGCGAGACGTGGGAAGTGAATGTGAAGTTTGTCGCGCCGCTTGGAGAGACCCCGAAAGAATTTCAGCCTGCGGTTGCGAAAGAACCTGAAGAGAAAGCAACGGACAAGCCCGCAGTCAGCGAGGCGACGACTGAGCTCAGCGAAAAGCGCGCTGCCAAGCCGGCGAAGGATCAACTAAACGTCAAGGATTTAGCGCTCACGAAAGACGCGTCGGACGTCGATTATAAGGCGCTTGTTGAACAACTTGGATTCAAGAGCAAGGCAAACGTGAAGAGCGCCTGCGCCGAATTGACAGCGAACCTCAAAACCCAGGGCTGGACGAAGCAAGGCAGCGATCTGATCACGCCGGCCTCTGCAATACTGAAGCGCAAGCGGGGAGACGCTGAACTCACAATCTTCGTGAAACCGGAGGGCGGCGGGAGCGAAGTGAAGATGATGACTGAAGGCGTCGCCTGGGACGAAAAATAAACCGGGCCCGCTTTTCTAGTTAGATTTTGGGACGAACTCCGCTTAGGACAGCGTCGCGGCGAAGGCCGGAACCCTCAAGCCCGACGTCTGCACCGAACAAAACTCTTCCTACGCATCGGCGGCCGGGGGCGTCATCTCGACTGCGAAAGATTGCGCTACCTGGATCCAGGCACTGGTCGGCGGCAGGGTGCTTAATGCCGAGTATCAACGCCAATGGCTCGACAGCGTACAACCCGAGGTGGCGAGCAAGCCCGAGGGCCAAAAGTATGGGTACGGCATCAGCCAATTTAGCTGGGGACCGAACTCGATTTATTTTCACGGCGGCGAGATGCCCGGCTTCAACTCAAAAATCAGCTACGACCCAGCCAACCAGCTGACGCTCATCATCTGGAGCAATCTGACTGTATCACTCGATGGCCAACAAACGGCCAACACTCTCTTCGTGAAGATGCTCGATCACATCTACGTGGTGTCACCGCTGCGATAAACGCAGAACTCAACGCCAGCGCGAACAATTCCGCTGACATGACGAGATGAATCTGTCGACAGCAAAGACAGAACGTTCGCGCCAGCCATTTGCAACGAGATAACGGCGAGAAGAGATTCGGATTACATGGCTGCGAAATACCCGGGTGTCGATGGATACGTTGGGAACACACCGTTGATTCGACTGCGGCGGCTGTCCGATTTGACCGGCTGCGAGATTCTGGGAAAAGCGGAATTCATGAATCCGGCTGGCTCGGTGAAAGATCGAGCCGCTTACGGAATCATCACTGACGCTGAGGAAACGGGTCGGCTTAAACCTGGCGCAACGATCGTTGAGGGAACTGCCGGTAACACCGGGATCGGGCTTACCGTGATCGGACGGGCGAAGGGATATCGCACGGTGATTGTTATTCCGAATAATCAGTCGCCCGAGAAAATGCATTTGCTCCGCACGCTCGGTGCAGAAGTAAAAGCAGTTCCGGAAAAGCCGTACAAGGATCCCGAAAACTACAATCATATCGCGCGTCGCCTCGCAGAGGAGCGCGGCTGGTTTTGGGCGAACCAGTTCGATAACACCGCGAATCGCGATGCGCATTATCGCAGCACCGGCCCCGAAGTTTGGAAACAAACTGAAGGTAAAGTCACAGCGTTTGTCGCTGCCGTCGGCACGGGCGGCACGCTTGCAGGCGTAAGCAGTTATCTAAAGGAGCAAAATCCGAACATCCAAGTTGTCTGCGCCGATCCATATGGCGCGGCGATGTGGTCGTGGTTTACAAACGGCAATCTGGAAACCAACGACGGTGATTCGATTGCAGAAGGAATCGGACAAGGCCGCGTCACGAAAAATGTCGAAGGCAGTAAGGTCGATCGCGCTTATCGCATTTCGGATCAGATCGGCCTGACGATTGTTTACCAACTTCTGCGTGAAGAAGGTTTGTTCCTCGGTTTATCAAGCGGCATCAACGTTGCCGGCGCGGTGCGGTTCGCCAAAGAATCTGGTCCGGGTCAAACGATCGTCACAATCTTGTGCGATTCGGGTCAGAAATATCAATCAACACTTTTCAATCGCGATTGGCTCGCATCCAATCATCTCGATCCAAATCTTTCGCTGGAATCGGCTTGATCACAGGCTCGAAACCGGTTCGCCGTTTTTTCCTGGTTTCTTGGGTTCTACATTAGATCTTCTGAGCCGAAAGTTTCACATGACGAAAGTGGCGACGGTATTGGCCAGGTGCGATCTTTAGCGTGCGCTGAAAGACGTTGCGCATCGAGTTGACGTTTCCGAAGCCGCATTCGCCTGCGATCATTTCCATGCTGTTGTGACTTTCTTCCAACCGACGGCGAGCTGCTTCGACCCGCAGACTTTCGACAAATTTTGCCGGCGTTGTTTTCATTTCTTTCGTGAAGATGCGGGCGAAATTGCGCGGACTCATCGCTACACGCTCTGCCAATAACGGCACGGTCAACGGTTTATTCAGATTGTCGAGCACCCACGCCTCCAATTCGCGCAACGGTTTTCGATCGGTTAGTTGCAGTGATAACGCAGCGCTGAATTGCGATTGGCCGCCGGGTCGCCGCAGATAGAGCACCAGGTTGCGCGCAACCTGCAGAGCGAGCCGCGAACCGTAGTCTTCCTCGACCAACGCCAGCGCCAAGTCCATTCCGGCTGTGACACCGGCGGACGTATAAACATTTTCGTCACGGACAAATATTGGATTGGGATCAACGTCCGTGCGCGGCGCGCGTTTGATCAAGGTCTGACACCAGTTCCAGTGCGTAGTGGCGCGCCGACCGTCAAGCAAACCGGCGCGGGCCAGAAGCATTGCGCCAGTACAAACCGAGCCGACTCGCCGGATTCGTGCGGAAATTCTTTTCAGCCAGTGTATCGCTTGCGGATTAATCTCATTCTGCTCAATCGCGTCGCCGCCGGCTATGAGCAGCGTATCGATAGTTCCGCGCACTTCGCGAAAGGTCTTATCCGCGGTGATGCACAATCCGCAGTTGGCAATCAACGATCGACTCGAAGAAACGGTCGCGACTTCGACCAAATAAATTGGAGGCGATCCAGGATTCTGCCTGGCGTACATTTCCGATGCACGTGCGAAGACCTGAAGCGGTCCGACCAGGTCGAGGATCTCGACGCCAGGCCCGGCCACGAACACGATGCGCCGTGTCCTCGGTTCCAATTTCGGTGTGTTGTTGTTGCGTGTGGGTTTCGATTTCAATTGGAGGATCCGGATACTGCTGATCGCGGCGCGGCGGCAGTGACAAATCTATCCGGAGCCGTGTCGAAGGTTTTCTTGTCGTCTTCCGAGCAGAAGTAATAAGGCGTACCTTTAAAGATAGATGTCGGAGCAATCTTTGGATCGACGTCCATTCCGCATACCGCGCACACCGGGTGCTCGGACGTGGAGACAGGTGATGTTGCGTAGGTCTGATTTGAATCAGGATTCATCCAGCCTTCTCCCTGATATTCCATGTTGTAGGCGGTCTTCTTGGCCACCTCGCGCCCGTAATAACGTTCGACCACACGTAGCGCGAGATCGATCCCGGAAGAAAGACCGCCGGCGGTTGCCAGATTTCCATTCTCGACAAACCGCGCGCCGCGCTTGAGCTGGATGTCCGGGAATTGCATCGCGAAACGTTCAAACGCGCCGTGATAAGTGGTCGCGGATTTGCCTTTCAGTAATCCGGTTTTCGCCAGAACGAATGCGCCTGTGCAAACCGACATGGTGACGTCCGTGGTTTTCGAAGATTTTCTGATCCATTCCAACATTGCCGGGCTCGGTGGACTTTGCGCGGGAATAACAATCACCTTCGGCGGTGGAGCGTCTTGGATCGTGTAATCAGGAACGATCTGCATTCCGCCGCTGGTACGGATCGGTTTCTTAGTTTCTCCTACCGTGAACAGACGGAACGGCATTTCTTCGCTGCTGGGAATCATGGCGTCCTGGAAGACTTCCCACGGTCCGCAAAAATCGATGACGACAGCGCCGTCGGAAATCAGAAAGGCGACCGGGATCTGGCCCTTGTTAGGCGGTTTCAACGAAGTTGTTTCGGTCGCCACAGCATCTGGTTTTGATTGGCCGTCGGTTTTAATCGGAGCCGCGGTTGCGAAGATTGCACGGAGCGCTAGCAAACCCAGTGCAAGCAGGAAGCCGAATCGTGCTATCCGGTAAACGAAGTCTATTTTATTGATCGTGCGTGCATTCATGATCCGATTTTCGGATATTCCCTTCGTGGCAGCAATGACAACAATCATCATATTTCTGCCAGTCGGCGAGCTTCTATCGTCTTTTATTTCGGGGATGCGTTGTGGCCGCGTCTCTGTGAGACGCGTTTGGTTCCTAATCGCTTGATCGAAGTCGAACGGCTGACCGATTTCGAGGCGACGCGCGCACTCGGACGCGCGAATACGAATTCAATAGGAAGTCGAATAGTTGATTCGACGGATTATGAAACGGACGCTGTTATGTTTTCTCGTCACGTCATGCGCCGTCAGCTTCGCGCTCGCCGACGAGACGGTTCGATCGGTGCAGCAAACTCTTAAGAATCAGGGTTTTTACTACGGCACCGTTACGGGCGACAAAAGTGCCGAGACGGTCGCGGCGATTCGGCGTTACCAAATTCGAAACGGACTGCAAGTAACCGGCGACCTCAATGAGGAGACATTGCGCTCGGTCACATCGAGTTCGAATTCGGTCGCCGAGGCAACTCGACCAACTCCAAAACCAGCGGTCGCTGAGCCCAACCGCGTTCGCCCTGATGTGAGCGCGCGTCTGAGTCAAAGTTCGCCGCCGCCGCCATCCAGTCCACCAGATCATCCGCTGCAAACCAATCCGTCGGACGCGACGAGCTTTTATCAATCAGCGCCGATCCGGGTGAACCGGTGGATTATCGCCGGAGCACAGTACCAATTGATGAGCCGCGGATATTATCGAGGGCGCGTCGATGGCAAGTATGGACGTGAGATGGCATTTGCACTGCGAGCATTTCAATCGAGCGCCGGACTTCCGCCGACTGGGCGTCTGGACGCGCAGACGCTCGAAGCGCTTGGATCATCTAATGCGGACTTGGCGTATTGGGCGCCTGCATCTCCGCGCTATGAAACCTGGATGCCGGTGAGGAAGTTCAAACACGGCAAATGGAAAATGAAATGGAAAAGGTATCATCGCCCACTCGGCGAAGACGGCGATGAAGATCGACCGGCCAATAGTGAGCCCGGCTGGAACACTTACAACGAGGATTACTGATTAGGCGCGAGTTAAATATGCGAACGTCGGTGCGGACGCTACAGCTCGCAGAGCTCACAGAAGATTGTGGAGAGGCGCGCAACGGATGATATTTGGGCATGACCGACGAACGCATCCAGAAAATCAAATCAGCAGTTGAATCGGCTGATCACATTTCACCTGAGAAGAAGGGCGAGCTTCTCGACGTGCTCGCAAAGCTCAAACCCGCGATAGCGGAAGTTGCGGAAACGCACGAGGCGGAAGCTGAGAGGATCACCCAGTTCGTTGAAGCTTCAGCGCACGAAGTCGTTAGCAAGAAGGAACGACCCGAAAGTATCGAGAGAGTTTTGCACAAATTAAAACAATCCGTTGAAAAGTTCGAAGCCTCTCATCCGCAGATGACGGCGTTCGTCACCGAATATTCCGCCGCACTCTCCAACCTGGGATTCTGACTGCGGCGATCGGAATTGCCAAATTACCGCTGCGCGACAGTTCACCGTCCTTGTCACAACCATGTCCGGACGAATGATGCGAAATTCGGCAGCAGGTCGCCGGCTGCGTGAATGAGCATTACCGCAAAGAGATTCTTTGTTCGAGCCCAAATGACGCCGAACGTGATGCCACTGACCGCGAGCACAACGATCGAGTAGGCAATCGCATCGAGCGCGCTCGGGTTTGAGCCGAGTCCTTCAACTTCGCCAGCATGTCGAAAAATAAAACCGGGAGCGTGCGCCAAACCAAAAATTAGCGACATCAAGATGACACCGCTTACTTCGGATTTAGAAGCGGCAGCGAGTTGTGATTGGACGAGGCCGCGAAAGAAAAATTCTTCCACAAGTCCTACTTCGAACACGAGCCAAACGAAACAAATCGGCACGCCAACAAAGAGTTGAAAGGCCGTGAAGTGTTCGCGTCGAAACGCAGCGCCGCCACCGCTAAAGAAATATTGGAAGCAAAGAAAGGCCCCGCCTACCGCTAGTACGACGGGGAGATGACCGCCACCCAGCGCGCGCAAACCTTCCCTCTGAATCCCGAAATCGCGGGCTCGATAACCGAAACCGAACCGGAAGATCGCGAAAGGAATAGCGACGAAAACAACAAGCTTCTTTGCCAAGCTGATAAAAAACTTGGTTCGCGCAGAATCGACCCATGAATGGGGAAGATGCTGGTCAATCCATTGTGGGCCTCCAATGAGGTAAAGCGATAACAGGATAACATATCCTGTTAAGGCAATGAGCGCAGATGTACTAGGCCTGACGGAAATCGAGAGCGGCACTGCGCGAAGAGTTGCGGCCCAGGCGAGCAGGGGAAATACGCCGCCGAAGACAACAAGGACGATGATCGCCTCAGCAGACTCGAAATTCTTGTTGCGTAAAAGAATCGCGAAAGCGAAGGCATAAGCAATCAGTCCGATTGCAGGGATGCGGACAGAAGAGAGCCGCTGGGAAGGAGTTGCGATGGCATGCATCTTTTACTGATTCGATGCAGTGCCGGCAACTTTGGATTCGAAAAATCTGTAATCGAAATGGCAAACGCAGGGTCACTGCCGTGGCCGCGGCGCGTTGTTTGATGCCGCTTAAAAGTAATTTCTCGAGGATATACGCTTTGTTATTCGCGCATCACCGCGAGCGATTTCCCTTGGGCAGTAGGTAATAGGTAGCGGTCCATTCACCGATACTGCTCCCAGCTTGCAATCCGTCCTCGCTTGCTGATCGAAAGTGAATGCCGCCGTATATTCTACTCAAAGCCGCTTCGTCAGCTGCATCCTGGCACGTCGAAAAGCTGCGGAAAACTCCGGGAAGAAAATCTGATCCGGTTG
>DATFXP010000044.1:0-65819 GCA_035315785.1 Candidatus Udaeobacter sp.
ATTGCGAGGAAAAGTATTGGGATCAATTTGTTCATACGATGGTTTTAGGACACGGCTATCGTTTCGTCGAGGCTCACACGAATGTCCTGCGCTACGCGAACAGAAGCACTAAGGCAAAAAGCTGTTGAAACAGCTTCGGGCACCGGACTTTACCCGGTGATCTAGGCAAGATGGAATATTAGCCTTGGCTTTTCTTCGCGTACTTTTCGGCTCCGAGAAAGTGCAGCGAAACATACGGCTCATCGCCAATCACCCAGCTGTCATGCGGCACCGGCGGAACGTAGAAGAGTTCGCCGGCTTTCAGCTCAATTACGCGACCATCGTCGAACGCAATTGTCGCGGTTCCCGAAAGGACGAGTCCGACATGTTCAACGGGACAGCGCGTCGCGCCAACACTAGGACCGACGTGCTCGCTCCATTTCCAGCCGGGTTGATACGTTGCACGACCAATTGTGATTCCGGCGAGGTGAACCAACTCGAATTTCCCTTTCTCCATCACGCGCACTTCATCCGGCGCACCGAAGGACTTCAAAATCACCGCTACCTGCTCGCTGTTCATCACCACTCAACATCGAAAACCTGCTCGTTAAATCAAAAGCAACTTTTCGCATTCGCTTACGATCACCTATGGATTGGAAAAAGCGCTTCGAGACCAGGCGATTTGGTGTCGGAAAGATAAAGGTAGCCGGTAAATCGTGGATAATTATCAGGGTCCGATTGCCAGCGGTAAGTCGCGTCATACTCCTTCCCGTCGAAATGAAAATGCATTCTTAACACCGGAATACGATCGGTGCCTGCTACGGTATCGAATCGAGCAGCGCATTTATCGGTCTTGCCTTCGACGGTCCGGATCACTTGTAGAACTCCGTTCTCGTCTCGAAGTGTGACATGTCCGTTGTAGGTTGTTTCGGAATCAGGCTTGCGTCCGATCAGGTCATATTCGCCAGCCATGTAGCTACGCAAAGATTCATCAGCGAGTGACTTGCGGTCGGTATCGGCACAGCGGGCAGAATTGGCGAATAACATCATCGCCAAAATTGCGAAAGACGCTTTCATAGGTAACGACTCATTTCAGATGAGCGGAGCTCTGCCAGTTTCGCTTAAAAAGCAATATCCCTAGTACCGAGCACCAGCTGAACCAGCCGGCGAAGAGGGCTCTTTGTGCAAGCCCGTGGACCGGCTTCACGTAAACCCAAACCGGTGCAGCAAACGGGCTTAGGTTTAGAGCAATTGCGCCCCATATGAGTAACAAGAAGATCCACGAGAGCACCACAAGAGCTTTCGCGCCTGGATCGTGTCTCCATGCAAGGGCGAAGGCGAGCGGCGCCTGGTAGCCAATTAGCTCCGACATTCCGAAAATGTTGTGAGCCGGATGCGGGTAGGCGAAGACTGCTATACCTTCAGCCGGGAGCGCCATGAAGGCTATTAAGTATGCGGCTAGTCGAGAGTGATGGGCGGCCACTGACGCATCGCGAACGGCCGAGGCGAAGACCAAGATGCAAATCGCAACGCAACCTAACATGACAGCAAAGAGGACTCTAGCCGGTGAGCCAATTTCTCCGATCTCGCTCACCGTCTGATGCACGTGACTATAACCCGGAACTAGCAGTGCCAAGCCGACGATACCAAAAGCGAGAATGATTCCTGCCAAGGGTCCGAAGAGTAAGCGATAGTGTCGTGTCACACGTCTAATGTGAGGAATTGTCTAGTCGCTAGGCGAAACGCATCAGTAACACGAGCGAGATCACGGCCAAGGCGATCCCGATCACCTCAAAGTAGTTCAGCGATTCGCGGAAGACCAAAACTCCGATCACGGTAAGGAGCAGCACCAGCGAAACGGAGTAAAGGACGCTAATCGTCGCCAACTTGAGGTGTTTCATGACGAATACCCAGCCAAATGCAGTCGAGGCATAGAGTGCGAACCCAAGGTAAAACCAACTCGTCCGCAGCGGCTGCTGGCGTCCGCTGGCAAGCTTGAGGAAGTAATCCCCGAAGACGCCGATCACGCTGAAGGCAATCGTGACGAGCACAGCGAGCGTTTTTGTTCCCATTGTTGGCCCTTTTTTAAATCAAATCTCGCGCAAGTGTTCCGGTCATTTCTGTCCGCCGCTTACAAGCTCGCGGTATTCAAGCCAGAACGCGGAGACGTTTTTCAAGCCAGAACTTCGAAGTAGCGCCAGGTCCGCAGCAAGCGTGAGTGGTTGATCAGCTTCCTTCAGTTCGAGATCAGCCAGGAATTGCCGAGTCATTGCTGAATCAGCAAACCGGCTGTCCGCGCCGCCCGCGCGTTCCACAATTCCAGCGATACGGATTTGCTGTAAACGAGCCTCTACTTCCGTTGAATCGGCGACAATCAAGTCGGCGTTCACGAACCAACCGCCCGGCGCGAGAAGCTCAACCACCTGGCTTAGTACCTTCTCCTTGTCGGGGCGACTAAGGTGGTGAAATGCGTACGCAGAGAATACGATATTTATCGAACCGGCGTCGGGAGCCAGTTCCTGCAATTTTCGGAAATCGCCGATGACGAACTCGACTTGCGACTCTGAGGATTTTAGGCGCGCCTTCGCCAGCTCAATCATCGCCGGAGCGCCGTCAATGCTGAGCACACGGCTGTTTGGGAACTTGTTGAGAAAACACTCAGTGAAGTAACCAGTACCGATTCCTAAATCGATTGCCCGAAGAGCTGCTGTCTTGGGAAATGGCAAAATCTCAAGAGCGATTTGGACCATCTTTGATCGATTCAGGTGCATCAGATCCATATCGGCGTCGTACGTTTTGACGCGCTGCGATACGTCGTAAGCCGCAATGCTTCGTTCACTCATCGTATTTTCGTTTCAGCCTTCATAATTCATCGTGTCTAGTTCGCCGATACCGGCCGAAAACGAATTCCGGAATCGCGCTGAACACGATCGCGCCAATAATCGTAATGTTACCAATCCATTTCCAACCGGAGGGCCCAAACGGTAGCAGCCCGATGCCATATCCCAGCGAAGCAATGGCTCCGAGAATGAAAAACGGGCCCGTGAAGTAACAGTGAATCCGGCCGCACCGGGAGGCATTCAGCAAACATAGTGTGCCCATGAACCCGAGCGATAACGTCCACAAAACCGTTCTCAAGGCAGGCGATACAAAAAAGCCGACCGCAAATGCAAACGCTGGAAGACAGCAGAAAAGGAACATCTTTGTCCCGGTGCATAACACGTCGCGCTGCGGCGAACCGCAGGCGCTAGGCAGATCTCTCATACTTGCCAGAGTTTAGCTTAACGTTACGCGTTCTGATCACTAGACGCCACTAGTGGGCACCCTGATCTCGACCACATCGCCATCCTGTAAACCGAAATGATTTCTCAGATTGACGTCAGCGACGATCTCGACGACCCAGGGATCCGGTCGATCCTTTGCTGCAGTCGTCGGCGTCCACAAGAAGGCTTTGCGATAATCAAGACTAACTAGTTCGCAGGGAAGCAGCAGTACGTCGCGCTCGCCGCCGTACTCTTCCCGGACGAACCAAATTCTGTGAGCTTGATAGCGTGCGTCGAACCAATTGAAGACGTGATCGAGTGCGATGTTCAGCGAGCCGGGGAACACGGGCATCCTCAGCTTCTCGCTATAGGCGGTATTGAAGAGCTTTAGCCAGCGAGAGGCCTCGCCGAAGCCAGTCTGAACCTTGCCTGCGAGGAGTTCACTCATGCCGCCTAACGCACAGATTTAGTCACGTGGAATCTATTGTTAGGTCGCATACATACTAAGCTCGCGATGCTCAACCTTTGGTCCTGTGAACGCATCGAAAATTTCACGGTGGAACCGATATGACCACGCATCCTGTCGCTGATAATACTCGGCCACCCATTTTTGACGTTGACCAAGCATTCTGTTTTGAAGCTCGAGCGACGCGTACTTGTGCGGCTCCCAAGGTCGTTTGAGATTATGTGCCAGGCACGCATCAATCCCGGGGTTGAGGAAAACCAACAGCGTGCAATGAGTCGACGCCGCTCGTACCAGTTCGCCGTAGCAGCCTTCGATGACCCAGGCAGGGTGCGAATCGATGAAACTCTTAAGAGAAGCCGCCATTGATTCAGAAGAGCGCTGCACGGCGATTTTGCGTGGTTCCCAAACGATCGAATCCAGGTCGAGGTGCGCCAAGCTCTCCCGTGTGGCAAGGGATTGTGCATACGTGCTCTTTCCGGAGCCAGAATTACCGAAGACGAGAACTTTCACGCAGCCTAACTTTTCATTTTTGGTTGTCGTTGCTGGTTAGTGACCTAACGACAACAAGCTGAGCCAGAGTTTGGCTTCGGCGATTGATTCTTCATCTCAAGACTTGCGAATAAGATATTTCACAATTGTGCGAAACAGGAGATATGAAACTACCACCTCAGTGCGATGCCGGAAATATGGAGAAATACTGCATCCATTCTGATTGCGGAAAGTAAGTGCTCGCCGTTCTTGTCTTCGAGCGGCTCGATCGAAAGAAAGGGCCGAATTAGGTGCAACAGGGCCTCAGAACGCGTGAAGGCTCTGTTCCACACGCCAAGAATAGCGAACAAGAAACGTCGAACGCTCAACTTCCAACGTCGAATCTTGAATTACGCCGGGGCGCCGCCAAGGGCGCCGGGGAGGGGCGGGGCTACCTCAGGAGCGACTACTTGCTTCGGCGGTTTGTCGGGAGCTGGTTTTTTGGCTGGTGATCCGCCAACGGGCGGCGGCGGATTGATCAGGCGACCGTGGTCGATGATCTCTTTGATTTGCGAGCCATCCAGGGTCTCATATTCCAGCAGGGCTTTGGCGATGGTCTCGAGTTTATCGCGATTCGAAATCAACGTGTGCTTGGCCAACTGATAGGCGTCGTCGATGAGCCTGCGCACTTCCTGGTCGATTTGTTCGGCAGTCGCTTCGCTGTAGTCGCGCGCGCGCGACAGCTCGCGTCCAAGGAAAACGTAGTCTTCGTGTTCGCCGTATTCGACCATGCCCATTTTCTCGCTCATGCCCCATTCACAAACCATCCGGCGGGCGATGGCCGTGGCGCCTCTGATGTCGCCGCGCGCGCCGTTGGTGATGTCGCCAAAGATAATTTCTTCTGCGACGCGGCCGCCCATGGCAACGGCGAGACTGGCCAGTAATTCGTTTTTGCGATTGGTGTATTTATCTTCCTCCGGCAACCACATGGTGGAGCCAAGTGACGGTCCCCGGGGGATGATCGTGACTTTGTGCAACGGCTCAGTGTGCGGGAGAAGCACGAGCAACAGTGCGTGGCCAGCTTCGTGATACGCGGTGTTCTGTTTTTCTTTCTCGCTTAGAGCGAGGCTCCGGCGTTCTTTGCCCCAGCGAACCTTGTCACGCGCTTCCTCGAGTTCAGCGAGCGTGATTCCCTTTAATCCGCGACGCGCAGCGAGCAATGCCGCTTCGTTGATGACATTGGCCAACTCCGCGCCCGAATAACCGGGCGTGCCGCGCGCGATCACAGCGAGATCGACGCCCTCGGCGAGCTTCACTTTCTTTGCGTGCACGCGCAGGATTTCTTCACGGCCTTTGACGTCCGGCAGATTGACGGTGATCTGGCGATCGAAGCGGCCCGGTCGCAACAATGCGGGATCAAGAACGTCCGGCCGGTTGGTGGCCGCAATGATAATGACGCCTTCCTGTGTATCGAAGCCGTCCATCTCCACGAGCAGCGCATTCAACGTTTGCTCGCGCTCGTCATGTCCGCCGCCGACCCCGTGGCCGCGGTGACGGCCTACCGCGTCGATCTCGTCGATGAAAATGATGCACGGCGCAGATTTCTTTCCTTGCTCAAACATGTCGCGGACGCGCGAGGCGCCGACGCCGACGAACATCTCCACGAAATCTGAGCCGCTGATGGAGAAGAATGGCACATCAGCTTCCCCCGCGATGGCGCGCGCCAACAAGGTCTTACCAGTACCCGGCGGACCAACCATCAATACGCCCTTGGGAATACGGCCACCGAGTTTTTGAAATTTTTTCGGATCACGCAGGAACTCGACCAATTCCTGGACTTCGTCCTTAGCTTCCTCCACGCCCGCCACATCGCGGAACGTGATCTTGTTCTTGTCACGGGCGAGCATCCGCGCCTTGGATTTGCCGAAATTCAGCGCGCCCTTGCCAGCCATCCGGATCTGCTGACGGAAAAGGAAATACAAAACTAGAAGGAATAGCGCGATCGGTAGGAAACCCACCACCGTCTGCGCAAGCATATTTGATTCTGTCTTGATGGCGGGCTGCATGCCGGCATCAGCGAGCTTTTTCTGCAGATCATTGGTGAAATTCAAATAGACCGTTGTGCGGAACGGCATCGGTTGCGAAGGGGCTGCACCTGCCCCCTGTCGGATGTACGCGCCACGCAGTGTTTGCGTCGGTCGACCGTCCTCGACGACCAACTGGAGAGGGTAATTTTTGTCGTTAACGATCTGCTTGTTCTCCAGCAGCTCGAGAAAACGGTTATACGGCACGTCTTCAACCGGTTGCATGCCGCCCCGGTAAAAGAGCATCGCCATCGCGATCAGACTGAACGCGATAACGATGAGAACGACGCCGCGCCAATTAAAATTGGGTTCGTTCCCACGCTGTTTGTTCTCTCTTTGCGAGTTGCGATCAAATTGAGGCATAAACCAATTTACGTAGGAAAAAAGTTATCATGAACGACTAGGCAATGCAAAACGAGCGGCCAAACTGCCGTACTTAAGTTCGTGAACTGCCAGTTATATGGTTGGGTCTGTTAAAGTGGATGCTCGGTTAGTTTCCTTTTCCTTGTCCGGCGTTCGAAATGACTTGGCTTGAAACGAAGATCCGTCGCTTAACACCCTGTCTTCAACGGTTATTGCCGCCCTGCGTTCACCGCAACAGTGGTGAAATAATTCCCACCTGGCTACGTCATTTGCCGCAACGCCTTCTCCAGTTCGGTCAATCCGTCGATTTCAGCTACAGTGCGCTGCAACGACTGCATGGCAGTAGTGACATGCTTGAGGAAATGTTTGTGACCTTTGACCAACCCGAGAAATCCGTAAGCGCCTAGCGCTTGCATCAGGCGTTGCATGGCGCAGAGCCGCAACTTCAGATCGAAACCGCCATCAATCGCGGTACCGTTTTCGAGCTGACGACCCTGATAGTAGTCGATCAATTCGGTGCGTTCGCTTTCGGGAAGATCTACATACGGATCATAAAGGAGCGACGCGATATCGTATTCGGCGAGGCCAGGGCGCATACCCTGGAAATCGATCAGGTGCGCCTGACCGTTTCTGACAATGATGTTCTGGGATTGAAAATCGCGGTGTACCAAGACTCTCGGGAAGGATGCCAGGCGATCCGCGATTTTCTGTAGGGCAGGCAGGGACGCCAACTCCGTGAGCTTTGCCTTCTCGATTTCGAATAAGCGACCGAGGCAATTTTCGAAAAAGTAATTCTGTTCCCACAAATAAAGCTCGGAATTGAACTCAGCCGGCAAATGCTGCTTCATCTCGATGCAAAGCGATTCGGGCAACGCGTGCAGCGCCGCGATTTGATCGAGCGCCGATTCGTAAAACGCGCGGCGTACCAGCCAGCTTTCGTCGCGATAACTGTAGAGGTCGCGCTCGCCGAGGTCTTCCAGCCAAATCAAGCCTTCGGCCGCGTCGTGAAAATAGATCTCCGGAACACGAATCCGATGTTCGGTCAGGAAGGTCGCGATGGTTACGTAATGGCGATTCTCCTCCCGCTCCCGATTGTATTTTACCAAAATGAGAGCCTGCTCTGCTGAGCATTGGATCCGATAGAATTTGCGGTCCGATCCACCTTTTTGAATTGCTGCGATTTTGATCCGGGCGACATCCAACCGCGGAAAATGCTTCCGCGTTCGTCGAACAAGCAGGTTGGTCCTCATAAATTCAAATGTCGATGTCCTGATGGATGCCCGTGACCTTTTTCCAGGAGCGGACAATACAGGCCTTCAACCGGCTTTGGGAAGCAATTTCTGCATCCGGCCACAAAATTGTGTCGTCCAAAACCGCTTCCGCGCCGACGCGGCAGTTTCGTCCCACAACTGTGCAGCCAAGCAACTGCGCGCTCGAATCCACGTTCGCGCCGCTCGCAACGCGCTCGGGCCATTCGCGAGCTTTGACGAAATCCGGTTTCCAATTTTCCCGCAAGATTGTGCGGTGCACTTCGAGATATTCAGCGCGGGAAGAGATGTTGAACCATTTTCCGTCGTTCATTACCAAGCCGCCGAGTCTGGCGCCTTGGCCAATCCAATCCGCAATGATCGGAATAAAGGAGATCTTTTTGTGTGGCGGAATTCTTTGGAAAATCGCCGAGCTCCAAACCGCGATATTGGCGAAATCAAAATTTCCCACGACGCCGTAGCGGTTGCTGATGTCCACGACACGTTGGTCGCGCAAAGCCACCGCGGCAGCCAAGCCGGTATGACGCAAAGCCAGCGTCACGTCGTTTCCGCGACGGAAATGTTCGTCAATCAATGGTTGGAGATTGACGTTGGTTAAAATATCGCCGCTATAGGTCAGGAACGGCTTCCTGCCGAGATGACTTTCCGCGTTTTTGATGCCACCGCCCGTTTCGAGCAGGTCCGGCTCGTGAAGCAGCGTAACGGGAAACCCCGCATATTCGCGCGTGGCGAAGAAATTTTGGAACAATTCCGGATGCCGATGTGTGTTAATGACGAATCTGTTCACTCCTACGCCTATCAAATGATCGAGCGCAAAAGTAACGAGCGGCTTTTGAAAAATCGGGATGAGCGGCTTCGGCAGTTCCTCGGTCAGTGCACGCAATCGCGTGCCTAGACCCGCTGCCAAAACGAATGCCTGAGTGATTTCGCTCACGGAGAAAATCGAGAGATTCCTCGACTTCGCTCGGAATGACAAGCGAAGTGTTCCGTTACGATTCGCTATCTCAGATAAAGCGTCCGCGTGCCGAAGTCGATGATGCCGTGGTGCCGTCGCAGCGTTTCCGCACCGAGCAGCCCGGCAACCGGCGGCGATCCTTCCAACAATCCATCGTGAATGAGTCCTTCCAGGTCTATCACGCCCACTTGCTTGCTGGAGATGTTGACCGAGCCAACGGTCAGTTTGCGAATGTTCGCCACGCGCACGCCGCGCTCTCTCAGATTCACCGCCGAAGAGCTATATGGCGTCTCGCGAGTGGCAATTCGCATCCGTCGGACAAATGAGCGATGCAATAGGGTGGTGAAGGAACCCGTATCAACCATCAGTTTCGCCGGTTCCCCGTTTACCGAGCCGTTCACATAGAGGTTGTAACCATCGCTGACCTGAATGGGAACAGCGCGTAAGCCGCGCCGATTGAAACCAGGGAAGGTCCCGATGACATTTGGGTCGGTTTTCAGAATTAATAACTGCTTTTCACAGTCCAGAACCGCTTGTGTCGGGAAAAGGATGTCTGCTCCGATGATCCCGTCGATCTGCGGTTCGTGCGCCATTCGCGCAGCGCGCGCAGAACCGCCGAGATCCACCGTGACCACCGGCTCATCGACAAGAGTCAGCCCCCCGATTCGCAGTTCACGCGCGATCGCCACATTGTTGAACGCGCCATTGATTTGGACGCGTGCCGGCAAACTTGATTCAGCAGTGGTAGGTTTGAGCCGAAAATATTGGCGGCGATTCAGCGCAATCGCGCTGACCGGGGCACCGCTATCAACCGTCAACCAAGCGGGTCTGCCATTAATAAAAGCGCGCAGCAGCAAATGATTTTGTCGCGAGCGGACAAGCGGCAAGGCTTCAAACTGCGGGGCCGTCCGCGCGAGAGCGCCTTGCGTAGCAGCCAATTCGATGACCAAAGCCAGAGCAGCGCTGCAAACCCACAGTAAACACCGTGCCCGTGGCGGATGATTTGAGATCATCGGTGGCGGGGAGACTACACGCTTCCTTTTTTCTCGTAAAATGATTTGAGCAGTTTTTTGGCATTGCGCCCGACATGCGGTTGATGATTAACTCTCCGCCAATTCAAAGGATTCGATATGGCAAGCGCAGTTACCGAAGCACCTGTAGCCGAAGAAAAACTCGTTAGGGGACTGGGGCTGTTGGACTCCACGATGCTTGTGGCCGGCTCAATGATTGGCTCGGGAATTTTCATCGTCTCGTCGATCATTGCTCGCCAGGTTGGCTCGCCGGGATGGTTACTCGTTGTTTGGCTCGTAACGGGATTACTGACACTGACAGCCGCGCTCTCATACGGCGAACTCGCCGCGATGATGCCGAAGGCCGGCGGCCAATACGTCTATCTTCGCGAAGCATTCTCGCCACTGTGGGGATTTCTTTACGGCTGGACGCTCTTTCTTGTGATTCAGACCGGCACAATTGCCGCGGTCGCGGTTGGATTCGCACGCTTCAGCGGCGTGCTTGTCCCGTGGGTGTCAGAGAGCAATTACATTATCGCGCCGATCCGGTTTGGCGGGTACGCGTTGTCGCTTTCGACGGCGCAACTCGTCGGGCTGGCGCTCATTGGATTTCTGACATTCACGAACACGCGTGGCCTAGAAGTCGGCAAGCTTATCCAAAACGTTTTTACGACTGCAAAAACTGGCGCGCTGTTCGCGCTAATCGTGCTCGGAATTATAGTCGGGTTGAAGTCTGGTGCAGGCGCCGAAAATTTCAGGGACTTCTGGACGGTGCGAGGAGATCTTCAGGAAGTCGGCGCAGGTTTAACAGCTGCGACTGTATTCGGACTCTTTGTTGGAATCTGCGTAGCACAGACGAATTCTTTGTTCTCTGCCGATGCCTGGAACAACATCACTTTTACTGCAGGGGAAGTCGTCAATCCACGGCGCAACGTGCCCCTTTCCCTCGCTTTAGGCACGTTTCTGGTGATCGGACTGTATCTGCTCGCAAATGTCGCTTATCTGGTGACGCTGCCATTCAACGCAATCCAGAATGCGCCTAGCGATCGCGTCGCTACCGAAACCGCAAACGTAATTTTTCCGGGCGCGGGCGCGACAATCATGGCGATCGCGATCATGGTCTCGACCTTCGGTTGCAATAATGGGCTGATCCTAGCCGGTGCTCGCGCCTACTATGCGATGGCCAAGGACGGTTTGTTCTTTCGGCGAGTGGCCGACTTAAACAAATGCAGAGTTCCGGCATGGGGCCTTCTTATCCAAGGCATCTGGGCCGGCATACTCGTTCTGCCACGCACGGTCAAAACAGACGCAGCTGGGAACGTTACCGGCTACGGCAACCTTTACGGCAATTTGCTCGACTACGTTATTTCAGCGGCGCTGATCTTCTACGTCTTGACAATCATTGGCATCTTTCTACTGCGGCGAAAACAGCCGCATGCGGAACGACCATATAAAGCATTTGGCTATCCAATTGTCCCCGCTCTGTACATCATAGGCGCCACGGTGATTCTCGTTGTGCTTTTCGTTTACCAAACGGCAACGACTTGGCCGGGACTGATCATCGTGTTAACCGGCGTTCCGATCTATTTTTTCTGGAAATTCTTCGGCAAACAATCAACGTCGGCTTGACTTCACGGGGCGATTCCGATTAGCACAGCGCAAGATCAACTTTGCCCATGAACTTGTTTCGACGAAAAAGTGTCACGCAACTTCAAGCCGAGGCGTTGACAGACCAACGCCTAAAACGCGCTCTCGGAGCGACGAATCTAACAATGCTCGGGATAGGCGCGATCATTGGTACGGGCATTTTCGTGCTGACGGGTACCGTCGCGGCACAGAACGCCGGACCTGCAGTGATTCTGTCGTTCATGCTGGCGGGCGTAGCCTCAATTTTCGCGGCGCTCTGCTATAGCGAGTTTGCGTCATTGGTGCCGATGGCCGGCAGCGCGTACACATACGGCTACGCGACGCTCGGGGAACTCTTTGCCTGGATCATCGGCTGGGACTTGGTTCTCGAATACGCTTTGGGCGCGGTCACCGTTTCTATCGGTTGGTCGGGGTATGTGGTGTCGTTTCTGCGGGACATCGGCATTCACATCCCTGCCCAATTATCAGCCGCCCGCGGGACGCTTGTTACATTGGCGGATGGAACCCAGGTCACTGCCATCTTCAATCTGCCAGCAGTCATCATTATTGCTATCGTTACGTTGCTGCTCGTTATCGGGATTCGCGAGTCTGCGAATGTCAATAACGTCATCGTATTCGTAAAGGTGGCGGTCGTGCTGCTCTTCATCGTCGGCGCTGCTCACGCCGTTAATCCTGCTAACTGGCATCCGTTTATCCCGCCCAGCGCTGGCGTGCGCGGTCATTACGGGTGGAGTGGTGTAATGCAAGGCGCAGGGATCGTATTTTTCGCCTACATCGGCTTCGACGCCGTCAGCACAGCGGCGCAGGAAGCGAAGAATCCCCAGCGTGACATGCCGATCAGCATCATCGGCTCATTGTTAGTCTGTACAGTTCTTTATATCGCGGTATCGGCGGTAGCGACCGGCATCGTTCCATATTTGCAATTGGACGTGCCGGATCCGATTGCTGTGGCTGCCGATCACGCTGGTGTCGGCTGGATGGCTTCAATAATCAAATTGGGCGCCATCGCGGGTCTTAGCTCCGTAATTCTGGTGATGCTTTTAGGTCAGTCGCGGATCTTCTGGACAATGGCTGATGACGGGCTGCTGCCAAAGTTCGTGAGTAGGGTTCATCCAAAATTCCAGACCCCATGGATTACGACGATAGTGACAGGAGGTGTTGTCGCTTGTTTCGCGGCAATTTTCACGGTGCGCGAAGCTGGTAGCCTTGTTTCGATCGGTACGCTGCTGGCATTCGTGATCGTCTCGATAGGCGTTCTTGTGCTGCGAATTCGCGAGCCCAACTTGCCTCGGACATTTAAGACGCCGGCAGTTTGGTTTGTCGCGCCGATGGGGGTGATATCGGCCGGTTACCTCATGATTTCGCTGCCGTGGCTTACCTGGGAACGGCTGATTTATTGGTTTGCGTTCGGGATCGTCATTTTCTTCGGCTACAGCGTTTACAATTCCAAACTCGGTCCGAAAAAAATCGCAGGCGAAACCGGGTGGTCCCGTGCGCTGAAGGTTGCCGGAGTGATCTGGATCGTATTTGGCTCCCTCGGCTCTATCTTGTGGCTGGCGCGTTATCGCACGGAATATATCCCAGGAGCGCTTGGCATCGTCATCGGACTTGCGGGGTTTGTGCTTGCGTGGAGTTTGGGCGCGTTGTTGAACCTGGTCGCCCAGGTTTCCGATCATACGCATGCGCGTCACTTGATGATGGAATCACCGACCAGCGCGGCGAAATAAGAGAACGCGCACAAACGGGATCACGAGCCGGGGTTCGCTTGAAATCCGCGCGGCGGACTGGTCGTGGCGAATCGAAACATTGCGTGCGCACGTCGCGCGAGTTTTGCAGTCTCGATGTTTCTAAAATCGCGCTCTGCGGCTGCTATGTCAGGCAGCGAAAGGTTCAGCTCGCGTAAAATTTGTGTATAGAGCGGTGTTTCCTTGTTACGCTTCTCACCAGTCAGCACTCGCTTTTGAAATTCCGAGACCAACTTCGCTATCGAAACGTCGTCAGTAGCTCCGAACAGGTTAGAAAGCTTTTGGAAACTGAGATGAAACGGAATGGTCGCCAAATCCACGTCAGCAAACTCAACGCTTCCCTGCGATTGCACTTTAATCTCACCCGACGTCGCGACAGAATGCCAGATGTCGAGTGGCTGAAAATAACCGATCTCCACGCGGTACGAAGCATGCAAACCGGATACCGTTAGGTAGTACATCTCGCTCATCGGTTCGACGACAACTATCAATTCTGTGATGCCGTCCCCGCCAATCACTCGAACATGGACTTGTCGATCCGACGGCATCGCATTTTCAAAGACCGATCGCCAATCAATGTTCCAACAGATGAAAATCGTGCGTGGATCACGTGCGATGGCGAACAGAACCGGCTGCCGGTCGTCAATGCGATCATGCGCATCACCCAGTGGTGCATTATCGGCGACATGCACCACGGGACTCTTGCAAATTTTGAAACCGTGACGGGCCTGCGATGTTCCCACGTTGCGTTTTGTTTTCCTTTTCGTCATTCTTGGAGGACCGTCGCGCAAATCAGTTAAAGGCCAACTGCGATTTACGTGCAACGTCGAAATCAGTAACCAAAATGAGCCCAAAAATAGTCGAGCTCGAGGAGCTTTCTGGTCGCTGCGAGAAACTGCGGTCGGCCGGAAAGAGGATTGTAGCCACGAACGGATGTTTTGATCTGCTGCACGTTGGCCATGTGCGGTACTTGCGGGCGGCGCGAGCGCTAGGCGATCTTTTGATTGTCGGATTAAACGGCGACCGTTCCGTTTATGAGTTAAAAGGAGCAGGGCGTCCTCTCATGGCTCAGCATGATCGCGCTGAGATTCTTGCCGCCCTGGAATCCGTGGATCTGGTCACAGTTTTCCCACAAATTCGGGCGACGAAGTTTCTCGCTGCAGTACGTCCTGCAGTTTATGTGAAAGGCGGCGATTACACTTCTGCGACGCTGGATCAAGAGGAGGGTGTGATCTTGAAGGATCTTGGAGCAGCGATTCGTCTGATCCCATTTGAGAAAGGGTATTCAACTTCCGGATTGATTGAGCAAATTTGTACGATCACGAGTGGGGAAACCAAATGACCAGATGAAACGGCTGCCAATTGGAATTCTCGGGTCGGGGAAGGGAAGCAACTGCCGGGCGATTCTCGAGCGCATCCGGTCAGGCGATCTCGCTGCGGAAGTACGCCTAGTGGTTTCGGATGTGCTGGACGCGCCGATTCTTGATATGGCGCGGGAGTTTGCTGTTGCGAACGCCTATTTGCCGCCAGGCAGATTTCGCACGCGTTTGGAACCGGAAACGGAGGAGCAGCTCGTTCAAATGTTACGCGATGCGGGTGTGGAACTTGTCGTCCTCGCCGGTTTCATGCGCGTTTTGCATGAACCGATGTTGAAGGCTTTCCCTCGTCGCATCATCAACATCCACCCCTCACTTCTGCCTAAATTTCCGGGACTTGAAGCGTGGAAACAGGCTCTCGTCGCCGGTGAAACAGCGACCGGGTGCACGGTGCATTACGTCGATGAAGAAATCGATCACGGGAAAATTCTTGCGCAGAAAGAGGTAAGAATCTTGCCTAACGACACTGCAGAAAGCCTGCATGCTCGGATTCAAGTCCTTGAGCACGAGTTATACCCTGCCGTTATCGGCGAATTCTGCAAAGGCTACGGCGGATCAAGCCAGTAAGTTGGACGTTAGCCAAACAAATAGCTAATCAGCCTGGATGGCTACGTCTGTTCAGGCTTCGGCTCGCGCTTTAGCAGTTCTTCCAATGCGATGGCAGGCTTTTTCTGCTTATATAAGATCGAGTACACTTGATCGGTAATAGGCGTGGTAATGTTCAGGCGCCGGGCGCATTCCCAAGCGCTCCGCGCAGTCGGAATACCTTCCGCGATCATCTTCATGGACGCTGTGATTTCCGCCAGCGCCTCACCTTGCCCGAGTCGTTTCCCGACGCTGTGATTGCGACTGCTCTCACTGTAGCACGTCAACATCAGATCACCGGCGCCGCTTAGACCATAAAAAGCATTCGCGGTTCCACCCATGGCGACTCCGAATCGAACAAGCTCAGCCAATGACCGGACAACCAACGCTGCTTTGGCATTGTCGCCAAGCGCAAGGCCATCACTGATTCCCGCGGCGATGGCAAACACGTTCTTCATTGCGCCGCCCAACTCAATCGAGACCATGTCCCGGCTGGTGTAAATGCGGAAGCGTGGGCTTCCCAACGCATTCTGTAAATTGGTGGCGCAGCCGATGTCCTCGCAGGCAATGACGGTGGCAGTTGGAAGATCTTTGGCGACTTCGGTCGCGAGATTTGGACCGGATAACACCGCAATCTTGTTATCCGGGAAAGTCTCGCGGAGGATTTCGGTCATTCTCAGCCCGCTGCCGTGTTCAATCCCTTTTGTACAGCTCAGCAATACGGCATCAGGAGAGCCGACCACTTTCGCCAACTGGGCTGCAATGTTCCGCAATGCCGTCGACGGCGTCGCCAGTACGATCAGGTCGGCCCCGCCACAGTCGCGAACGTCTGACGTGATGTGTACTGAGTTGGGTAGCTGTAGCCCAGGAAGATAGTTATTGTTTTCGCGGGTTTTTTGCATGCGTGCGATCCGGTCCGCGTTGTGACCCCAGAGCACAACCTGTCGACCATCCTTTCCCCACAAAGCAGCTAATGCCGTTCCCCAACCGCCTGCGCCTATGATTGCCGTCGTCGCAATTCTCATTTTCGAGTAAAACGCGGTTCTGTGCCGCGAATCAGCCGGGAAAGATTGGAACGATGACGCCAAACCACTATTGCCGCGACACACGCGGAAGAATAGACGAGCGGTTTAACTTGGTTTTGATCATCCCAGCTAACGACGAGAATAACCAAGGGTAAGGCGAACGCGGCTATGATCGACGCCAATGAAACGTATCGCGTCATCCAGAACACGATCACCCAAAGGGCAACGCCTATGAGCGTTGCCAGTGGTGCCAACGCGAGCAGTGCTCCAGCGGACGTCGCTACGCCTTTTCCTCCCTTGAACTTTAGCCATGGAGGATACAAGTGCCCGAGAACGCTGGATATCGCAGCAAGGATTCCAAATATCTCGGGTGAATTCCATTCCGGCGGCCGTCCGGGCGCCAAGAGCATCGAAATTTTTACCGCCGCGAAGCCTTTTAAGACGTCGAGGACAAACACCGGATAACCATATCGCTTACCGAGGACGCGCACTACGTTAGTCGCGCCAACATTACCGCTGCCAGCCCGCCGGATATCGGCTCCCGCGAGTCGACCGGCTAGATAACCGAAAGGGATTGAACCCAGTAAATAGCTACAAACTAAGAGCACCGCCAAGATGACCATCGCAACACAGCTATGTTAACTGACCATTCTTAACAGATGTATCGCGTAAGTTATTCCGAGTAATCCAAATATGTAACATTGAGATGTCAGCTGGAGTGATTCCACTGATACGCGCCGCTTGGCCCAGGGAGGTCGGTCTAAATTTCGATAACTTCTGCTGGGTTTCTGATCTCAGCCCACCGATTTTGTTGTAATCGAGGCCATCTGGAATCTTCTGATCACGTTTGCGGTCGAGTCGTTGGTTCTGCTCAGACTGCCGTGCGGTATAACCTTCGTATCTAAAGTCCGTTTGTAGGAGTTCCCAAATCGACAACGGCAGGCAAGACAGCATATTAGGAGGCAGGGTTTTCAGATCAAAATCGGTCCGCTTTAGGAGCCGAGAGATAGGCGTGCCGTTCAGCTTGGTTCCCGTAGCCATGACCCGAGCCTGGTCAAGCAAGTCCATTTTCTGTCGAAAACTGTCAAATCTAGCCTGATTGACCAGTCCTATGCTAAATGCACAGCCGGTTAGGCGCTGATCGGCGTTGTCATGTCTGAGAGACAACCGATCTTCGGCGCGGCTGGTGAACATACGATATGGTTCTTCCGTCCCCTTGATAACAAGATCATCAATGAGGACGCCGATATAAGCATCTCTTCGGCTTAAAACTAACGGCGGCCGGTTTTGGATCTTTAAAGCAGCGTTAGCCCCCGCTATCAATCCTTGAGCTGCGGCTTCTTCATATCCCGAGGTGCCATTAACTTGGCCGGCAAAGTAGAGTCCGTTAACCCGCTTGGTCTCTAGCGTCGATAGAAGCTGTGTCGGCGGAAAGTAGTCATATTCGACGGCGTAACCAGGGCGCATGATCTCGGCTTGCTCCAATCCTGGGATCGAATGCACGAATGCCACCTGAACTTCATATGGAAGACTGGTGGAGATTCCGTTTACATAGTATTCGCTGGTGTGGCGGCCCTCCGGTTCGAGGAAGAGCTGATGTGAGGGTTTATCGGAGAATTTAACGACCTTATCTTCAATGGAGGGGCAATACCGCGGACCGACCCCTTGAATTCGCCCGCCGTACAAAGGCGATTTGTCCAAATTAGCCCGGATGATTTCATGAGTTTTTTGGGTCGTGTGTGTGATCCAGCAGGGCAACTGTTCCACGTGGAACTGACCACCCTGAACGCGATTCAGCGTGAAGATCTCGTCACCCGGCTTGCTGATCTCCTCGGGATGAAAGGCAAAGCCGGAAGGCGGATCATCCCCCAGCTGGATTGAGCAATCTGTGAAATCAATTGATCTTGCGTTTAGCCGACAAGGCGTACCCGTTTTGAATCGGCCGACTTGAAAACCAATCCCCTGCAGGTTGGTGCTTAAACCTGAACTGGTGTCGGCCATCCGACCCCCGGGTTTACTAGTTTCGCCGACATGCAATAGCCCGCGCAGAAATGTACCAGAGGTGATCACGACCGCGCGAGAGACGATCGCAACACCGATGTCAGTTTCAAGGCCAACCACCCTTCCGGCCTCTTCAATGATGCGCGATACCGTCCCTTGCTTAACATCAAGGTTCTGCGCTTGCTCCAGAATGGCTTTCATCCGGAACTGGTATGCCTTTTTATCGCATTGAACTCTAGGAGCACGCACCGACGGCCCCTTTCCGCGGTTCAGCATGCGAAACTGGATTCCTGTCGCGTCGGCGTTAATCCCCATTGCTCCTCCCATAGCATCGATCTCGCGAACAATATGTCCTTTGGCCAGTCCGCCGACTGCAGGGTTACATGACATCTGTCCGATGGTGTCCAAGTTCTGGGTCAGCATCAGGGTGCGACAGCCCATGCGGGCTGATGCCAGTGCCGCTTCGATTCCGGCATGCCCACTACCTACCACAATTACGTCGTAAATAGTAGATAACTTAAACATAAACAGCTAATTATAAGTTTATTATCCTGATAATACCCTAGGCTCCAAGTGATCCTTTGTTGTGCTACCAGATCCTGGTTCCAATGGAATTTGAATGGCTCGACGGGCGACACGTCCTAGCACAAGCAAAAGCAACACGGTTGTTATGAACGCTCCAGCCCAAAGCCAATACTCCAGCATTCGCGGGTAACTTCTGCCGCGCATGATGCGCACGGCGAGTTGACCGAGCGTTCCTATGTAAGCGTAGAAAAAGACGCCCGGCATACGGCCAATCGAAGCCCAAAACACATAGGTGCTAAACCGAATTCGCGTCAGACCATAAAAGTAGTTTAATAGACTAGTGGGAAACAGCGGATGCAATTGGCTCAAGAGAATGATCTTCCAGCTTTCGCGTTCCACGGCAGGCCCAAGTGCCCTCAACGTTTGGCTAGCTAAGAGTTTTCTCTGAAACCAGCGTTTGGCGACGAAGCGACTTAGCGCAAAGGAAATCGCCGTCGAAATGATGTTGCCTGCAAACACGATCAAAAATCCCCACCACAGCCCGAAGAAAAAGCCACCTCCCACAGCGAGGACGCCTCCCGGCAGCAGAAGGATATTACAAGCTGCAAACAGCAATGGATAACAAATCGCGGCCCAGGCGCCCCAACTCATTACGCGCTCTTGCGATGCTACAACAAGACTCACAACCGGAAAGAAGTGCGAAAGCGTTAATGCAAGTGCAATCGCACAAACGACCGCTACAGCTTGCCAGAAAATCACGCGGCGAACATTCAGCACACCGAGAGTGTGCCCACGCCACCGAGTCTATGCAAATGTTCGCGGCTTAATGTAAAGCGCTCGAATCGCGCACAAAAAGCACGCGCGTTTCGGAAAGTGTGGCCGAATGATTGGTCCAGCTACACGCTCGAAGCTTGCGGGTTCCGATGACGCAGAATCCCGAGGCCGTCAAAAATCATCCGAGTAGCGTCCGATCGGTTGAGTGTGTAGAAATGGACACCGGCAACAGCATTAGCCATAAGCTCATGGCATTGCTCCAACGCGTATTGAATCCCAACAGCCCTGACCGTCTCGGGATCATTTTGGCAAGGCTGCAGCGCGCGTATTAGCCTGGCAGGAAAGCGCGCCCCGCCAGCCAGCTCGGCCATGCGTTTAAGACCGCCGATGGAAGTAATTGGCATGATGCCCGCGATAATCGGGATGTGAACGCCCGCCAGTGCGCACCGTTCTCGGAAATCGAGAAAATCCCGATTGTCGAAGAACAATTGTGTGACGATGTAATGAGCGCCAGCATCCACCTTTGCCTTGAAATGATCCATCTCAACCAATCTATTTGGCGTCGCAGGATGCCCCTCGGGAAAGCCAGCAACTCCAATACCGAAACCACGACGGTCAGGATGCGCGCCGGATTCGTTGAAGCGGCGAACAAATTTTACCAGATCGACTGCGTGTTGGAATGAGTCGCGCGCTTTATCGTAAGCCATTCCAGTCGGTCGATCGCCGCCGAGCGCGAGAATGTTTCCAATCGCTGACTTCGCGTATCGGAGCAGAATCGCCTCAATTTCCTCTTCATTGTGGCAGACGCAGGTAAGATGCGGGATTGGGTCCAGTTTTGTTGTGTGTTGAATGCGCTCGACGAGATCGTGCGTTAATTCTCGCGTCGAGCCACCTGCGCCATAAGTCACACTAACAAAATCGGGCATGTAAGATTCGAGATCGCGAATTGTCTGATAGAGTATCTCGGCGGCCTCTCGCGTCTTTGGAGGAAAGAACTCGAACGAAAACGTAGGGGAATGTCCCCGGATGATTTCCGTGATATGCATGAGTCAGCGCTTATCTTCGTTCCTGCCGCGACTTTCGGTCAACTCATCCCGAAATCAGTCGGAAAATGCGCCTAGCAGAAGGAAGGTGACGGACAGTTTATCGGCTGCAAGCTCTGCCTGCGGCCATGCCTCAGGAAATTAACGCGTTTCGCCCCAGAAACGGGATTATTTCGGCGAACGCATGTCGGCGTGGGTTTTGATTACATGCCTTTGCTTTTCCACAACACGACGCAGCTCGCGCTCCATGGTCTTAAATGCGTCATGGATCACTTTTTTGAGCGGTTCATGGGTGCCGTTATCCATCTGCCTTTCATCGGCCACGAGCTCGTGGCGCGGTGCCACCGTTACGTCGATCCGGCACCGGTATGGATTCCCTTTGTTATGGTTGTGATTTGTCTGCTCGATTGCAACATCGCAGCGGTTAATGTGATCACAAAATCGCTCAAGTCGTGTTGAATATTCCAAAACGAGATTGTCGATCTGGTCAGATTTTTCCAGACCCCGATACGATATCTTAACAGGCAGTTGCATAATTATTTACATATTACGGTGCGATTCGTCGCCGAGGGAACAAAAAATCTTGATTCCGACATACCGTCTAAATTGGCCGCAACGACCGGAAATGGCTGGTCAGACGGGCCGCTTCCACCTTCACCAAATCCGATTTCACATGTTCCACAATTCGCTGTCGTATGCGGGCAGGCAATAAATCTACAATCGCCGCGTGGATTTCGGCAGGCGCCGCAAACGACCAGCCATCTTTTGCGTTTTGAGACACGATTTTTGCGATCTGGTCAGCCAATTCTTTTTGGATCCGCCGGTCCGTTTCCGTAGCCAACTGCGTACGCTCGGCAATTGATGCCGGCCCGCGTCGCGCGCCCGCGCCTTCGGTTACTGGAAAACGTCCGGCCGTATCGCTCAGTTTATCGACGAGTCTTCCGTGCGCGTCAGTCATGTTAAATGCTTGCACGAGTTGCAGGCTCGGTCCGCGCGTCGGCGTTTCGTTTACCCGATAGGCTTTTAAGCTGCCGCGATCAGTGACGATCACAAGAGAACTCGGTGTCATGGCAAATCACTCTGGCGGCGCGCGCGACCGCGCACATGTCAGCTATCCTATAAATAAAATCGTTGGCGGTTGCAACATCGCGCTTGCACGAAACGTGTGTACTTCACGTGGAGGAGCGCATGGTTAACCACTGTGTCTCGCGCGTTCTTCCTCGGCGGTGAACCGTGGAAATTCAACCCGCCGCCTTTTCCAGGATTCTTCGCGCGCCTGAGCTTGTGTGCCGCCGACGAGTTGCAGCAAACAACAAGCTCTCCCGCCGAGATCGACATCATCGCCGGAACCAAATGTTTTCGGCTCTGCCACAAAACCTGGCTCTTCGCCTGTGTCGAGAATTAATTGCCATTCGAGATGTTCCTGGCCAGGTAAGACAAAGGGGATGGGCTCATAATGCGCATTTATCAACAACAGGAATGTATCGTCACGCACTGGTTCACCCTCGAAGTTGAGCACATCCGTCGCATCCCCACTCAGTAGCATCCCTAGACACCGCACGAAGGGCGACGTCCATTCTTCTTCCGTCACCTGGTTGCCACCAGCATTGAACCACATCACGTCTCGAATCTCCGAGCCGGGGATGCGGCGACCTTTTAAAAACTTCGGACGCCGAAAAACCGGATGTTCGTTTCGCAGCTGTATCAATTTTCGCGTGAACTCAAAAAACTGATTCTCTTTTTCGTCACGCTCCCAGTTAAACCAACTAATCTCGTTGTCCTGACAGTAAGTGTTGTTGTTGCCATTTTGGGTCCGACCCCACTCATCTCCACCACAGAGCATCGGCACGCCTTGGGAAAGAAACAGCGTCGTCAGAAAATTACGCCGCTGACGGTCGCGCAGTGCGTTGATCTGTGGATCATTGGTTGGGCCTTCGGCGCCGCAATTCCATGACTGATTATTATTGTCGCCATCGCGGTTGCCGTCGGCGTTCAGCTCATTGTGTTTTTCGTTATAACTGACCAAATCGGTCAATGTGAATCCATCGTGTGCTGTAACGAAATTGATGCTCGCGTAAGGGTGTCTGCAGTGATGTTCATAAAGATCGGGACTTCCAGTGAGTCGATACGCCATCTCACCGATGCGACCTTCATCGCCTTTCCAAAAGCTGCGGACCGAGTCGCGATATTTGCCGTTCCATTCGGACCATGGGACAGGAAAGTTGCCTACCTGATAGCCTCCTGCGCCGACGTCCCACGGTTCTGCGATCAACTTTATCTGCGAGAGCACCGGGTCCTGCTGAATTACTTGGAAAAATGGATGCAGCGTGTTGAACCCCGAATGATTGCGCCCGAGTTCAGTTGCAAGATCAAATCGGAATCCGTCGACGTGCATCTCTTCCACCCAGTACCGCAAACTGTCGGTCACCAATTGCAGTGTCCGTGGATGAAGCAGATTCAAGCTGTTACCAGTGCCGGTGAAATCGAGATAGAACCGTGGATTCTCAGGCTGCAGCCAATAATAGGAGAGATTATCGATCCCGCGGAAACAGAGCGTTGGGCCGAGGTGGTTTCCTTCCCCGGTGTGATTGTAAACGACGTCAAGAATGACTTCGATGCCGGCTGCGTGGAGGCTGCGCACCATCGCTTTGAACTCGGCGACCTGTTGACCCATTTGTCCGCTGCTGGAATATTCTGCCTGCGGAGCGAAGAAGCCGATGGTATTATAGCCCCAATAGTTCGTTAGGCCGTTATCGATCAGGAATTTGTCATCGGTGTGCGTGTGCACGGGGAGTAATTCCACCGCGGTCACACCAAGCTTTTTGAAGTAGTCGATGGCCGGCGGGCTACCGAGGCCTGCATAGGTGCCGCGCAATTGTTCAGGCAAGTCGCGCCAAAGTTTGCTGAAACCTTTCACATGCACTTCATAGATCACTGATTCGTGCAGTGGAATCCCCGGCCTCCTGTCGCTTTGCCAGTCGAATCTGGAATCGATCACGACTGATTTCGGGACGCCCCACGCATCGTCTCGAAAATCCTGAGTCAAATCTTCCTTCTCACCGCCGATGACATAACCGAACATTTCATCCGCCCAGCTCACCGCTCCAACGATCGCTTTCGCGTACGGATCGATGAGGAGCTTCGAGGTGTTGAAACGCAAACCCCTCTCTGGCTCGTACGGTCCTGATACCCGAAATCCGTACAACTGTCCCGGGCGAGCATCGGGCAAAAAGACATGCCACACCTGGTCAGTACGTTCTTTGAGCGGGATTCGAACGTCTTCTGTTGCGTGGTCTATGCTATCGAACAGGCAAAGGTCAATTCCGGTGGCGTGTTCGGAAAAAATCGCAAAGTTCACGCCGTTGCCCGTCCAGGTTGCGCCCAGCGGATACGGCTTACCGAGAAACGTTCGTACCGGAGTCATAAACGCGCGGCGCATTTATCCGGCATTGAGCCCATGTTAGCAATGAGGAATGGAAGGTTCTGATGAAACTTTACGCAGTTGTGTTTGATGCAAAATCCGGTCCAAAAGCTCCCCATGTGAAAAGCACGATAATTGTGGTCGTCTTAATTCTGATTTGCGTGTTCGCGATTTACTTCTATGCGCATCACAACTGGAATCCGTTGCCAGCCGGAAACACGATCGATCGCATCCTTGTGGAAAAATCAGCGAGGCGATTATCGATCTTTCGGAATGGTAATCAGGTAAAGGTTTACCGAATCGCTCTAGGCCGGAATCCGCTAGGAGCGAAGCAGGAAGAAGGCGACATGAAGACTCCTGAAGGGATCTACAAGATCGATGGTCGAAATCCGCAAAGCAGTTTCCATCTGTCGCTGCACATTTCTTATCCATCGGAGGAAGACGAGAAGCGTGCGGTTGCACACAGCGTTTCGGCTGGTTTTGACATCATGATCCACGGAATTCAAAACGGGCGCGGCTGGGTCGGCGCGTTTCATCGCTGGAAAGATTGGACCGCCGGCTGCATCGCGGTCACTGACGAAGAGATCGAGGAATTGTGGCGGGTTACGCCGGATGGCACGACAATCGAGATTCGTCCCTAAAGCTCCTCGAGTGCGCCCCGCGCTTTTTCGACATCCGATGGTCGCAGAATGATCAGGCCTTTTTCAGCTTCACGGCCGGCGGCGAGATAGGTGTATTCAATGTTCACCTCGGCATCGGCGAGGCGCTCCGCGATTTTGGCCAAAATACCCGGTTGATTCGCGGTCTCGATGGTGAGCACGTCGGTTTCAAGCGCAAGCACCCCCGCTTCGCCCAAGAGCATCAGTGCTTTCGTGGGATCACTCACCACCATCCGGACAACGGTGTGATCGACAGTATCGGATGTAGCCAACGCGTAAATATTAATCCCGGCGTTGGCCAGCGCGTCACACACGCGCGCGAGTGCGCCCGGACGATTAGCAAGGAAAACTGCGAGTTGCGTCGCTGTCTCTACAGAGAGCTTGGGATGTGTGTTCATGCTGCTTGGAAACTGATGCCTGGGAGTGCTTCTGACAACTTGGGAAATGATTCCGCAAAGATCGAAACATCGACGAGCGAACGTCTAAGAATGTGTCAATGAACTATTTGTGCGATGTTGGCATCGGTGTTCGGAAGTAGGAAAGTTGAATACAAATTTGGACCGATGGCCACACTCACCCAGACTGGTTCTATTAAGCTTACGGGACCGAGGCGCACCGTCGGTTTCGTAACTGCATGCTCGATCGTCATCGCGAACATCATTGGCACTGGGATCTTCACGAGTCTTGGCTTTCAACTGACTAATATTCAATCAGGGTTCGCCCTGCTTATGCTCTGGGTCATCGGTGGAATTGCCGCGCTCTGCGGCGCGCTCTGTTATGGTGAGCTCGCAGCTGCACTGCCGCGATCAGGTGGCGAATACCATTTCCTCTCGAAAATTTATCATCCCGCGCTCGGGTTCATGGCGGGATTTGTGTCTGCTACGGTGGGGTTTGCAGCGCCCATTGCACTCGCTGCGATGGCGTTTGGACATTACTTCAATGGAGTTTTCAACGTCGGTTCGCCGGTTGTTCTCTCGTTCGTGGTTGTTTGGATCGTCACGGGGTTTCATCTGAAAAATCTGCGAGTCGGTAGCGTCTTCCAGAATGGTTCGACGCTCGTGAAATTGCTCCTCATTGGCGCGATGATCGGAGCGGGGTTCTTTGTGTCATCAAGGCAGCCGATTAGTTTCTTGCCTAGCGGCGGCGACAAAGCCGCGATCCTCAGCGGGGCCTTCGCGGTCGCATTGGTTTACGTGATGTATTCGTACTCCGGCTGGAATGCTTCAGCGTACATCAGCAGCGAGATCAAGCGACCTGAGAAAGTCGTACCACGCTCATTACTCGTGGGCACCGGCCTGGTGATCGTGATTTACGTGCTGTTAAACGCCATCTTTCTCGCTACGACCCCATCTCAGGAAATGAAAGGCCAGCTCGAAGTCGCATTAATCGCAGGTAAGCACATTTTTGGCGACAACGGAGGGCGGTTCGCCGGTGCTATCATTTGTCTCGGTCTGGTTGCCGCGATCAGTTCAATGACGTGGATTGGGCCACGCGTGACGATGTCGATGGGCGAAGATCATTGGTTGCTGCGGTGGCTTGGCGGCAAAAATGAACATGGTATCCCGATAAATGCTGTTCTCCTTCAGCTGCTCTTCGTGAATCTACTTTTACTCACTCAACGCTTCCAAGACGTGGTTCGCTACACGCAGTTCAGTTTGCTGCTTTGCTCGTTGTTGGCTGTGCTAGGCGTGATCGTGCTTCGTTTCAGGAATCCCGAAATGAGGCGACCATATCGGGTTTGGCTTTACCCCGTCCCTCCGATTGTGTTTTCGATAATTACGATTTGGATGATGTTTTATTTGTTGCGCTCGCACACTGCGGAATCGCTGGCAGGTCTGGCAACGGCGTTACTGGGCGTGTTGCTCTATTTCTGCGCGGGCAAGCGCCGTGATCCCTTGAGATGAAAACAAATTGGGCCGCTCTATCGATGGTTCTCGCGCTTGCGAGTGCGTTGGGTGTTTCCGCGCAGCAAAATCCGCAAGGTGCGCCGCGCGCGATTCCGGTCAACACCGGCCCCAATGACGTTGCGCGCTTTCTAGCCGGAATGCCGGTGCCGGAGAATTCACCGCTCGCACCCCTGACGCGCGATCCAGCATGGCAGTCGCACGCTGCATTCTTTGAAGAGCAATTCTCAAAAGTAAACCTCAGGCAGCTCCAAAAATTGCACGGATGGCAGGCGACGTATCTCCCTGAATCGCTTCAACCAATTCCCGTGGTGTTCTACATGTTTAGCGGCCCGGATTTCTTATACGTTGATCAATTCTTTCCGAAGGCTGCCGTGTATGTCCTCTGCGGAAAAGAATCTCTCGGGCCGCCGCCCGACCCCTTACGCATCGCGAACCTGGCGGGCGCGCTGGGAAATCTGGAAAACGCGATGAAGTCTTCGCTCAACACGACGTACTTCATCACAAAGGATATGAAGGTCGATCTACACGAGCAGAACTTGAACGGCGTGTTGCCGATTCTCTACGCCTACATGGCTCGCGCGGATAAATCGATTACGAACGTCACGTTCGGCTCGCTTAATGCCGGAGGCGGTTTTCAGGAAGGCGGGCGTGGCGGCAGTCCCGGGGTGCGAATCCGTTACACCGACAATCAATCGGGCGATTCACAAACGCTATACTACTTCACGACTGATATTTCTGACGGCGGCATCAAGGCAAGTCCTGGCTTCTTGAAGTTTTGCCAACGCCTTGGCAGAGGCGCGAGTTTTCTAAAGTCGTCGTCGTATTTGCTGTTCGAGAACGGTTTCGCCACGATCCGCAATTTCATTCTCGATCACAGCAACATGGCCGTGCAGGACGATTCAGGCGTTCCGCTCGCCTACATCGATCCTAACAAGTGGAACCTGCGTTTTTTTGGCGTTTATCTCGGCCCCATCGACCTATTCAAACAACATTATCAGCCACGGCTGCGTGAACTTTACCAGCAAACGAATCCGCCGCCGCTCGAATTCGGGTTCGGTTATCGATGGAATTATAAGGAAGCGAACCTAATTGTGGCGACACGAAAGTAATTCCCGGTTTGTCATTCCACGATGACGCAGAGACATTAAAACCTGCGGAACCACGAATAAGGAAAAGCGTCGCCTGGGCAATCCGTAGGCCAGCGCGGCGGATTTATGTCGCGGTGTGGCTTCACGGGTATCGTACCTCTCTCGGTTTTGCCGCAGCGGTCTCGAAGGTAGCGAATGAGTTCCTCACACGCGTCGAGTTGTGCGCGCGTTGGTTGGTCCCGATTAAAATCACCCACGAGACAAATGCCGAGCGAGATGTTGTTCAGATAATCGCTATGCACATGGCCGCCGTTGATCTGGCGGCGCCAGCGATCGCCGACTTCGATCTGACCATTGCCGGTCGACGTGCCGTTACCAATCACAAAATGATAGGCGAGGCCGTTCTGCATGCGACGAACATGCCGGTGGTAATAATCAAAAACTCGCGCATTTCCCTGCCGCGTGCCGCTATTGTGTACTACAATGAACTGCCAGCGACGGCGTTTTACCGGCGCGCGCCGGATCGCATCGATCACTGAACTTGTTAGGTAACGGTAGCTGACTGGGCGACTCCACGGCCAGAAACCTCGGCGCGGCGGCGGCGACGGCGGTGGCTCGAACCCCTGGTCCTCCTCGATGCCCGATTTTTCGATCACAACCTGAGCCTGCCCCGCGGGAACGGCGCGCGCAGGCTTAGGCTGTGACGAAGGGGCCGACGTTGGCACGGCAACGGCCCTTTGCGGCGAGGTTGGGGTTTCGGACGAGGCGCGCGTTTCTTCTACCTGCTGCTGCGGCGTTTTTCGTGGCTTAGGTGTTTCCTCTTTTTGTGCCGACTTCGATTCCCCGGTTTTCTTCGTTTTGTCCGATGTTGTTTTCGCGCCGGATTTACTCTTCGCTGTTTTTGCTTTCGGTGTTGGGGTATGACGGCGCTTTGTTTTCGGCGTTGGAGATTTCTTCGGTTTGGTAGTGGACGCCGAGCGCGTCTCGGTTTCCTCGGACTGATCCCGCCGTTTTTCTTCATTGACCTGCGCGCGAAGAAGACCCGCGATCAATGCGCCAAATGCGAGCGCAGTTGCGAGCCAAATGCGAAAGCGCACCACTGCGACGGAGAGTAACAGACCGCGCGATGCGATCAACGCCTACAACAGCGATTTATAAAAAAAGTTAGAAACAAAAAGCGCTGCCCTGTCACCCTTCTGATCGGTTAACTTTGATCTATTCGGCGATCAGGCGACTGGCGCCGCAGGCGCAGGCGCGAGAGGTTCGACGACACGCATCTTCTCGCGTTGACGCCGGATAATGGCGTTCAATTTGCCTCCCAGCAATAGCAGCAGACAAGTGAGATACATCCACGTGAGCAGCACAATGATCGATGCCAGAGCGAGATAAGTCGGGTTGTAACGATCGTATCGAACTACATAGAGCTGGAAAAGCTTCGTCGCGATGATCCAGAGGACCGCAAAGAAAATTGCGCCCGGCAATGCCTGGCGAACGGTCAAGTAGTTTTCCGGCGTCAAAAGATAAAGCGCAAGCGCGAGCCCGACCAGCGCCACGCCGGTCAACGGCAGATTCAACCTGGCGATCCATGCCTGAAGCGGGAATGAGAGTTGCCAATTCACCTCGGCGATGCCGGCCAGCTTTTCGCCGAAAACGACGGCGTTGAAGCTAAAAACAATCACAATCCCAAACCAGAAAAGCATGAAAAATGAAATGATGTATTTGGACCACCAATGACGATCCTCCTGGACGCCGTGCATCTGGCTGAGTGACCGTGAAACTGTGGCGATAAAAATCGTTCCGAAATAAATTCCCAGGATGATGCCCGCGTTCGCGAGCAGTCCGCTCGTGCCTGTGACCACGACACTCGCGATCGCAGAATCCAGAATGTCCTGCACTTTTTGATCCGGCGGCATGAAACTCTGCAAAAGAACATACATCCGATGCAACTTGGTCGGATCAGTGCCGAATAGACCCAGGAGATGCCAGAAAAACAATGTACCGGGGGCCAGCGCGAAAAGAAGCAGATATGCCATCTGCGCGGCTAGCCCAGTCGTATTATCGGTTGCGGTTTCCCAGACCAGCCGGCGCGCAACACTCCAAATGAATCTGAGATATTTCATCTCCGCAGGAGTTTACTTTGCGTGCCACAAATATCCATTAAAGTCCGAATGCTTTCGCGAGTGACCTCCATCTGCTTCTGGCTTTGTTCGTAGTCCGTGTCGCCTAAAGACTGATGAAGAAGAAGAAAATATTGATCCTGACCGCCGGTTTCGGAGAGGGTCACAACAGCGCGGCAAGAGGAGTGCGCGATGGGCTGGCTCGCATTGCTTTGGATCAGACTACGGTGGAATTGCGGGACTTGTTTGCCGAAGCCTATGGGCGAATTAACGAGCTGGTGCGCCGAAGCTATCTCGCGCTGGTGAATTCTGCGCCACGCGCTTGGGGAGTGGTTTACCGCTGGCTCGATCGCAAGACAGATTACACCGCGGAATTTCGGCGACTGATTCGGTTGAAGGCACTGTTTGCTCCCGTGCTCGACCGTTTTCAGCCGGACATTGTCGTTTGCTCTTTCCCTGCTTACGCCAATGTGTTCCACGAGATATTGGGCACCGGCAGAATCTGCAAATGTGTGGTCATTGTCACAGACTCGATCACTATCAACGCATCCTGGTACCGTAGTCCTGCCGATTATTTCGTCGTTGCAAACGAGCAAAGCGCAGACGTGCTACGGAGCAACGGTGTCGCGCTCGAAAAAATCAGGGTATTTGGATTTCCGGTGAGTCCGAAGTTTGCAGATTTCGCTGAAGACCGACCATTGCCTTCCGCCAATTCCAGCCGGCGTGTTTTGTACATGATCAATACCGCCACGCGCGGCGCAGGAGAACTGGTGCGTACGCTCGCGAAGCTTGATCTGGATCTCACCGTCACGATCGGTCGCGATGATGAACTCCGGCCCGAGATTGACGCAGCCGCGGATGGTTACCCAATAAAGGTTGTTGGCTGGACGAACGAGCTCCCGCGTATGATGCACGAAAACCATTTGCTCATTGGCAAAGCCGGTGGCGCGACAGTGCAGGAAACGATTGCTGCGAAATGTCCAATGATTATCAATCACGTCGTCGCTGGTCAGGAGGAAGGCAACGCGCGGTTGATCGTCGAAACGAATTCAGGCGTGATTGCCCAATCGCCGCAAGAAGTTGCCTCGCACGTGCAGCGCGCGTTCGATGACGGCGCGAAACAGTGGCGAGAGTGGGCTGGCAACATCAGCAAGCTCAGCCGCCCACGCGCCGCGCTCGACATCGCGGAATTTTTGATGTCGCTATAGATTGTCATTAACATTCCGGCTTTAGTCCGTGGCTGCGCAATCAACATGAGATCCAGCCGTTTTAACGGCTTCAGTGTTTCTCCAACAAGACCGTTGAAGCGGTTCGCGTTTGGTTTACGGTCGTTGTGCATCGGGCTGAAGCCGGGGTGTTAATTAGACCAGACCTCTCGGCCAGCGGAGAAAGTTCGCACGACTCCTATTTGCGGCGAAAGCACAACGAAATCAGCGTCCGCTGCGACGGTAAGGCGACCTTTGGTTTCTAGACCGATCGCGCGCGCCGGATTTTCCGTCGCCATAGAGATGGCTTCATTCAACGGGACGTTCACTTCGCGCACTAACATGCGGACGAGGTCGATCATGCGCGCGGTGCTGCCTGCGAGCGCTGAATGATCAGTTAGGAGACAAACTCCGTTTTCCACGATGCACTCCTTGCCGAAGAGCGCGAACTGCGATCCTTCCGGTAATCCCGCACCAGCGGTTGCATCAGTCACCAGACAGATTCCGTGTGGGCCTTTCGCGCGATACAACATTTTCATCAGTGTGGGCGAAACGTGACGACCGTCGGCGATCAGCTCACAACTGATGTCTGGTTCGCTCAATGCAAACTCAAGCAAACCGGCAACCCGTTGAACGCCGCGACGACGCGCACTCGACATGCAGTTAAATGTGTGCGTCACGCTGCGCATACCGCGATCGAACGCCGCCCGGGCGTCTTCATCCCAGGCATCGCTATGTCCGCCACTCACGCTGATCCCACGTGCGTGAAAAGCTTGTATAGCATCGAGCGCTCCAGGCACTTCGGGCGCGATCGTTACACGCTTCAGAACGTCCGCATATTCGAGCAACTGCCGCACTGCAGCCGATGACGGATCCTGTATGAACTCGGCGCGTTGCGCCCCAGCTTTCATTTTCGAAATGAATGGTCCTTCGACATGGACACGGGAATTGGCGCTGATCGCTGATCGACAATCGCGAACCGCCTTCAAGACTTTTGCGATTTCGTCGAGAGGTGCTGTAGCTGTCGTCAGCAGAAGCGATGTCGTGCCGCCGCTCGCGTGGAAGTCGCAAATGGCGCGAAACGCTTCAGCCGAAGCTTCCATTGTGTCGCGGCCGAGCGCCCCATGCACATGAAGATCGATAAAACCAGGCGCAAGATAATTTCCATTCAGATCAATGACCTCGTGTGTGTCGTGTGGTAAGGATCGCTCGTTGATCGCGGCGATTTTTCCTTTTTCCACGACAACTTCAAGCCCCTCACGAATTCCATCTGGAAAAATCAAACGCGCGTTCGTGAAGATCATCTCGTGACGGATTCAATCCTGCCTGCGCGGCGATGAACGCTCAACCGAAATAGTCGCTGCCCTCGTGGCCATAGCTCCTTAGCCAGAAGTGTCTGCGTTACGCGACGCTCTTGCTCCGAAGCAGTATAAAGGCCATCCTCTTCGAGCGATGAATTTCGATTACGACGTCGTGATCATCGGAGGCGCGTTTTCCGGCGGGGCAACCGCGCTCATGCTAAAGCGCAAACGCCCCGATGCGCGTGTCCTGATTATCGAAAAGACAACTGCATTCGATCGCAAGGTGGGCGAATCGACGACCGAAGTGAGCAGTTGTTACATGACGCGGATTTTGGGCCTGACGCATTATCTCGGCCATCATCAGTTGCCGAAACAGGGATTGCGCCTCTGGTTTTCAAACCGGACCGATCAACCGTTTGATGATTGCGTCGAGATCGGTACACGTTACCAGAGCCGTCTGCCCGGCTTTCAAGTCGATCGCGCGAAACTCGATTCGCACATCCTCGAGCTCGCTTGCCGATCTGGTTGCGATTTATGGCGGCCCACAAAGGTCACCAGTTTTGAACTAAATGATGGCGATCGCCAAAGAGTAAACGCTGTCGTCGATGGCGCCGAACGTACCGCAACTTGCCGTTGGATCATTGATGCAACCGGCCGCGCGGCCATGTTTGCGCGAAAGCTCGGACATTTCCGCCCGAATACCGAGCACCCCATCAACGCGGTCTGGGCGCGGTTCAGCGGCGTTAAAGAATGGGACAGCTACGAATGGCGCGAACGGTTTCCCGATTACGCGAACCATTGTCGCACTGCGCGCGAATGGGCGACAAATCATCTTTTCGGGCGCGGCTGGTGGATCTGGATCATTCCGTTGCAGGGCGGCGATGTCAGCGCCGGCATTGTTTATGACAGTCGCATTTTCAAATTTCCAGAAGGACCAACTCTGGGGCAACGATTGCATGCGCACATTCTGAATAACCCCGTCGGTCGCGAAATCTTCGGCGGCGCCAAAGTGATCGAAGGCGACGTGCATGCGCTCTCGATGTTGCCCTATCACAGCGAAAAAGTTTGCGGTGATGGTTGGGCCATAGTGGGCGATGCCGCTGGATTCATTGATCCGCTTTACAGCCCGGGTCTAGATTTTTGTTCTTACACTTCCTATTACGTAGCGGACTTTGTTGCGCGCAGTCTGGCGGGAGAGGACACCGCCGAGAGCGTTCGCCACTACAACGAACAGTATCCGGTCGCTTACCGTTCGTGGTTCGAGAGTTTGTACAAGGACAAATATTATTACATGGGCGACGCCGAGCTTATGTCGACGGCGCTCCTTCTCGATGTGAGCAGTTACTACACGGGCTTGGTGAGAGCAGTCTATCGCGACCCAGAACGCGAATTTCTCCATCTCCCCTTTAGCGGGCACGGCGGTAAGTTCGTGCGAAAAATAATGAATTTTTACAGTCGCCGGCTCACTACTATGGCGAACCGCAGATGGGTGACCGGTTACTACGGAAAACGAAACGCCGGGTGGCGCGAACTTTACGACGGATTCGTTCCCGACACGCGTCTTCGTAAACAAATTTTCCGCGGACTGCGTCGCTGGTGTAAGTGTGAAATACTTAATCTCGCATTGATGCTGCGACGTCCTGTCAGTCGTGCGGACCAGGGATCAGCTGGAATTCACGCTCCGGTTTCCGCGCCAACTGCCTCCACTGGTGCGGGCTCTTCCGCGGTTTCGTGACCCTGGTCGCTTTCTTCCTGCCCGAGCGGCCAGATGTGAAAGCCGCCTGACTCGCGTGGCAGTTCCCATAACCCCCAGATCCCTTTGCCTTCGCGAAACCCACGATAGTAAACGTCGTGTCCGCCGACGTAAGTCTTCGTCCAGTCACATTCATCGTTTGTGCCGTCGAACCGCCCCGCAACAACGAACTGGCCGATGTCGTCGCTACCGTCGCCTGAAACTGTGCGATCAGCGAAAGTCAGTACGAGATCCATCCGATGTTTGCGGGTACTGCAGCCGTAATTGTAAAAACCGGTCCACGGCCCGGAGGGGAAATCCATGCCTAACAGTACTTGTCCGGTATTCGCTCTCGTCAACTTCTGCGTCGCAAACTCATTTCATGTTCCGCTAGAGACGGAATCACATCACGGCCTCAGCAGCGTGCCGTACCAATGCAAAACAACCTCGCCAAAGAACATCCATGTCACAGCACCGAATGCCAGATACGGTCCAAAAGGTAATTTGGCTGACCAAACAGGTTTTCCGACGACAAGCGTGACCAAGCCGATCACTGAACCGAGAAGTGATCCGGTGAAAAGGCTGAACAATACCGCGCGCCACCCAAGGAATGCGCCGATCGCGGCGAGAAATTTCAGATCGCCGCGACCCATTGCTTCGCGCGGGATGACCAGTTCGCGCGTGACACCGGAAATATGCGTGAGGTCGTCGAGCATCAGCACGTTACCGTCGGCGCTGACACGATCATAACGAAAAGTCAGTGTCACGTTTCCGTATTTGCGATCATCAATTTGAACTTCATCGCACTGGAGCAGTAGGCGATCTTTTTCACGCGCGAAATATTCACTCCAGAGACTTTCTTCAGTGCCTACAATGAAATGAGCATCATCATCGTCGCGTTTTGTCCACGTGAAGGTCGTGGGCCCGTCGAACTCAATTCGTTTTCTGCCAAACGCGATTTTACCCGCTTCAAGAACGATCCAAAGAATCACGTAGCCGAGCGCCGCAGCCAGCGCAGCGCGAACACCAGCTGCCACGCGCGAATTCGTCTGCATCAAAGCGGGAACAACCACGCTGCAAGCCACGCCAGCCATAGTTCCACCGATGGTTACGCGGTCCGGAATAATGAAATGCTCAAAGTCGATAAACGTGCCGATGATCAGGAAGGAAACGAAAATCCAGTACGCAATCGCCACCTGCCACGGAAACCTTTGCCAGATTGCGAGGAAAAGAAGTGCGGTAACGAGTTCTACTGCGAAATAGCGAAACGAAATTTTTGCGCCGCAATGTGCGCATCGGCCACCAAGCGCGAGCCAACTAATCAACGGCAGATTGTGATGCCATGGAATCGGTTGTTTGCACTGCGGACAAAACGAGCGACGCGGCCGATTTATCGAGAGATCGACCGGCCAACGGTAGATACAGACATTCAAAAACGAGCCGACGGTCGCGCCCAGCACGAACGCAAACACGCTGAAGAGGAGATGCTGAGTCGAATGCTGCACGCGATTTTTAACTGGCAATCCGTTTCGATGCGCGCCGCTCCATCAGCCATGCGATCCAGATGCAGCTTTCGTATAACAGACACATTGGCAGCGCCATGGCGACCAAAGTCAAAATATCAGGAGTCGGCGTGATGATTGTTGCCAGCACAAAGATGAGCACGATGGCATAAGGACGGGTGCGTGCCATAAATCGGTATGTGACCAGTCCAAACCGGACCAGCGCGAGTACGACCACTGGCAGTTCGAACGCCAGACCAAAGCCGATGGTGAATCGCGTCACGAACGAGTAGTACTGCTGCACCGTCCAAGTCGGCGCCCAGCCAAGCGACTCGGTATCGCGAAAGAAAAAAAGAATCGTTTTCGGCAGCAACCAAAAATAGCAAACCAGGACGCCCACGAGAAAGAGCGCGAAGCTTACGGCGATCGCTGGAAACAGAAAACGTTTCTCGACGGCGGTGAGCGCTGGCAAAACAAATTCCGCCAGAAAATAAAGGAGCAGCGGGAAGGACAAAATGATCCCGGCGTAAAACGCCAGATGAAATGAAATAACGATTGAATCAGTAATCCCGAGCGCCTTGAGCGTTCCGACTTGTGACCCCAGATGATTTAGCGGTGCCTGGATAATCCGCACTAGCGTTGCGCGAAACGCGAAACAAACAATCATCGCTATCCCAAGCGTGAGAGCCATTTTCACGATGGTCCAGCGCAGGTCTTCCAGATGCTCGAGAAACGGCTTCGACGTTTCAGTCTCCGGCGGATCACGAAATTTAAAGATGTCTCGCAGCGCCATCGAGTTACTTTCGTGCAAACGTCCAGCGACTTCTCATTTGCCCGCGACCGGTAACAGACCGCGAGCTGCGAGCGTGGCGCAAATGCCAAGCGTATTGGCGTCACGAATTTCATTCTCCGCAATCATGCGGCGAATCTCTTCGCTGGTGAACCCTCGACAATCAAGAATCGATTCACCTTCCTCCCAGTCCGGTCCCTCCGCACATGGTTGAACTGGACGCGCTAGAAAGAAATAACCGCGCTCATCGGTAAATCCTGGTGAAGAAAAAAAATAGCCTAACGAAATAAGCTCGCCGTTTGTGGCCAACTCGTAACCGGTTTCTTCTCTCAGTTCTCGCAACGCCACTTTCTTAATATTCTCCGGGTCAGTGTCGTGATTGTCGATTTGACCCGATGCCATTTCCCAAATCGCCTGTTCGATTGGGATGCGTTCCTGACGAATGAGAATGATTTTTCCGTCACGCGTCATTGGCGCGATCACGACTGCCGGTTTGCGATGCACAATCGTCCAGCACCTGGGATTTGGATGGCCCGGTGTTTGCACACGATCGATCACAACTTCGAGGTTGCGGTCAGCGAACTGCAGCTCGCTTGAGATCGTTTTCCAATTACCGGCTTTCATCCGGCAATTGTAGTGGCCGCTGTCTCCAGCGGCAAACTGTACCCATCGCGGTGTGGCCGAGCTGATACACGAGTGTAAGAATGGTGATGCGGTGTTTCCCACAGGGACGCGGCTACAACTTCGCTCGTCCATTGGTCTCCAATTCGCGGTCAGCCGACGGATGTAGTGCGGGTGGCGGTAACCGAAACGTATTTTGCATCCTGCAAAGCGAACTTCCGGAGTTCAATAGTCACTTTTTGAATCGGGAAGGCTTTGAGTAAATGCGCAGCTAGCTGGTCCGCCAATGTTTCGATGAGATTCACGGCTTGCTCACGCGCGAAGCGTTTTGTCTCCTCGGCCACAGCCGAATAGTTGACGGCCTTCTCGATATTATCCGCCAAATCCTGCGCCTCTTCGTATGGCCAAAAGGAAATCGAGACCGTCAAGCGCTGTAAACCTTTGCGCTCGTGTTCCAACACGCCGATGACGGTGAAAACTTCGAGCTGCTCAATGTGAACTTCGTCCGCGGAAGAATTCGATTCGTTGGCCACGCGCGAATCTTAACTACGAAACCGCATTCGCCAATCACGTCTAGCAATTGAATGGTCGAAGCCATTCGCGTCATTCACAGGCTTCGAGTAAATTTCTGGTGAATGAAAACGGTCTGGCGCGTATTTGCTTATTTGAAGCGCTATCCCGGCTTGGCTGCGGGGACGCTCGCATGCGCGGTCCTGGGCACGCTGATGGTGATCGTGTTTCCAGGCGTGACCAAATGGATCATCGATGACGTGGTGCGGGCGAATCGGCCAGACAAATTGCTGCCGCTCATTTTGCTCGCCACAGTGGCTTTTCTTGTTCAGCACCTCTTCAATTCGCTCCGGATCATCCTGAACAACACATTCGAGCAGAAAGTGATTTTCGATTTGCGCAGCGATTTGTATTCGCACATCCAATTCCTGCCGCTGCGCTGGTTCGATAATCGGGCCACGGGCGACCTGATGACGCGTGTGATCGAAGACGTGAACTCGGTGGAGCGTGTATTGATCGACGGAATCGAGCAAGGTGTGGTGGCCGTTTTACAAATCATCATTGTGGTCGCGGTGATGTTTTATTTGAACCCGATCCTTGCATTGCTTGCACTGGTGCCGTTGCCGCTGTTGATCGCGGGCGCGCTCGGTTACACTCTCACGGCGCACCGCCGTTATCGATTACAGCGGCGCGCTGCGTCGAACATCAATGCGCTGTTGCACGATAATCTTGCAGGGATTCGTCAGATCAAAAGTTTCGCTCGCGAACGCGAGGAACACGGGCGTTTCAATCGCGCCAGCGATCAATTGCGGCACGCTACACTGGTGGTGATGCGGACCTGGGCGATTTACTCCCCGTCGATGTCGATGTTTGAAGCAATCGGCGCGTTGCTCGTGCTGGGTTTTGGCAGTCATGCGGTTTTGGCTGGCAGCTTGCAGCTCGGCGATCTGGTCGCGATCCTGATGCTGACGGCATTCCTTTATGATCCGATCAGCCGGTTGCATCAGCTGAATCAATTGGTGCAGGCTGGCCGGGCAGCTGGCGAGCGTGTTTTCGAGATTCTCGACGAAGACTCCGAACCGGGCGTTGTAGCCGGTATCGACCGCGACACTGCGGTCACTGGTGGCGGCTACAGCAAGCAAATCATCGGCGACATTCGCTACGAAAATGTCAGCTTCGGTTACGCGGAAGGATTGACGGCGCTAAGGCACATTTCGTTTCATGCGCCGCCGGGCACCACGACTGCACTAGTCGGTGCGACTGGCGCGGGAAAATCGACGCTGGTGAACTTACTGGTACGCTTTTACGAGTTCGATTCTGGCCAGATTTACGTCGACGACAAGCCCATTCGCGAGTATGACCTGCGCACGTTACGCGAAGCGATTGGCGTGGTGACGCAGGAGAGTTTTCTGTTCAATGGATCGATTCGCGAAAATCTTTTGATGGGGAAACCAACAGCCACCGACGCGGAATTGTGGCGCGCGGTGGACGCTGCGAACGCGCGACAGTTCATCGAGCGTTTGCCGCAAGGATTGGAGAGCGTAGTCGGCGAGCGCGGCGTGAAATTGAGCGTGGGCGAGAAACAGCGGCTCTCGATTGCGCGGGCGCTGCTCAAGGATCCACCGATTTTGATCCTTGATGAGGCAACTGCCAGTGTGGACACGGCGACGGAACGATTAATCCAGGAGGCGCTGGAACATTTGATGGCAAATCGAACGTCGATTGTGATTGCGCACCGGCTTTCGACGATCGTTCACGCGGACCAAATTCTCGTGCTCGATCACGGAGGAGTCATCGAGCGCGGGACACACGATGAATTGCTCGCGCTGGATCAAAAATATGCGCAGCTATGCCGGCAGAGTTTGTTGGAGTCATCGCCCCAGCGGGAAGCAGAACCGCAGGAGGAAATTCTAGCGTCAGAAGTTGCGGAGCCGGAAGAGGAGCGATTGCCGGTTTAGACGTGACGTAAAGTTTCAGGATCGATGCCTGAGTTACGACAGATCGCGCAGTAAGAGGTCCTGGTATTTTCGCTCCAGCTCGTTGTAGCGCTGCTGACTCTCTGCGAGCGCGTTGCGTTCTTCCTCCAGCGTTTGTTCGAGATCGCGAATTCGTTCCTGAAGACGGATGGACATTTTCGCGACACCTGGTCCGACGGGGTCGTCGAGGTGAATTTGGAATTGGTTTTCGTCTGCCTCTGGCTGTGCGGTTTCCCACAGGTCAGACATTTCCCGGATTTGGCGCCGAATACCGTCGCAAGTGTTGATCACGAGGGTTTCGCCGTCGATTTCGCCGAGTCGAATAAATTCCCGCAACGCACCGAGCGTGGTCGGTCCGTAATAATGTTCGCTCGTTAGCTCGACCAGCCAGTCCATGCCGAGTTGCGGAAGCATCGGGGCTCTAATCCAAGTCTGTCCATCGCTGGACAGAGTGTCATGCGGCGCGACCTGCGCCGCGCCAGCCCAACGCGTGATCTGCTCGAACTGCACCGGGCCGAAGGTACTACCGTCCTCGTGTTTGCGAAGAAACCACTTTTGGTTCACCGGAGATTTGGTTGTCACTTAGGGCGACGGCGAGCCGGAAGCAGCAGGTGTCGTCGTCGGGATAGTGATCGTTTGGCCGGCCTGTAATTTACGGCCGTCTTCAATGTTGTTGGCTTTTTGTAACTCGTCGACGGTCACTTTGTACATCTTCGCAATGGATGTGAGCGTTTCTCCGCGCGCAACAGTATGTGTGTTGCCTGCGACAGCAGAATGCGGTGCAGATGTGGCGGGAGCTGTACCCATTGCTGGAGCTGGCGAAGCTTCTCCGATCATCACACCTGGCCGGGAACGCGAGAGTTGTTGCTCGAGCTTGAGAATCTCCTGAGAAAGCGCGTCGATTTTGGCGTTCTGTTCGTCAATCTTTTTTGCCAAAGCTTCGAGCTGCGCGGATTCAGCTCCCACCTTTTTTTCGTGCGGGGCGGGGCTCTCCGCAAAAGCAATGCAAAGCGCGAAGGAGCTCATTGCGCAGAAAATGCCGGCTACCTTCATCGCAGGGAAATTTTGCCACTGGCACATTTGTCTGACAAGCGGGTTCACCGCATTGAGCGATTGTTTTTTCAAACTGTTAGTGAATGCCGTGTAACTATTTAAGGAATCCACGGATGGTGCGCCCCTTGCGTTTCGAACTTTTGCTCGTACGTTTTTTTATGCCTGAGCGCATTCAAAAGCCGGTGGAACCGGCTCCGTGGGGACCAAAACAAGGCGATGGCGGTGGCCCGCGTTCGCCGGATGTTTCGCGACCGGACACAAAGGATCTGTTAAAGAAAATGCGCAAGGTCGATCCCAATCAATCCAAGCGCTATCGCCAGCGCACGGGTCAGTAATGGACCGCTCACAGTTGGGATTTGACCAGAATCTCTCTGGTGCAGCGGATGACTTTCCTTCGCTGCTGCGACGCAAAGGTCTCCTCGGCCCGTCTGCCATCGGTCCGATACCGCAAAACGCGATGCAACAACAGATGTGGCAACCGACTCAGGCGACGACGATTCTTGCATTCAAATTTTCCGGTGGCGTTCTCGTTGCAGGAGATCGCCGTGCGACTGCGGGTAACACCGTTGTATACGATCGTGCGGACAAGGTCTTGGAGATTGATAGTCATTCGATAATGGCGATTGCCGGTGTGCCTGCGACCGCGTGGGAGATGGCACGCGTGCTCGAGCATTCACTCCAATATTTTCGGCGAACTCAGCTCCAGGAAATGAGTGTCGACGGCAAAGTGCGAGCGCTTTCGAAGCTGTTGCGGGACAATTTTGGGTTCGTCATGCAAGGCATCGGCGTTGTAGTCCCGATCTTTGCGACTTATGACGGAAATTCGAAGCCGGAAGCGCGTCTCTATTTTTACGACGCAATGGGCGCACAATTTGAAGCGACCGATTACGCGGCAACGGGGTCTGGTTCACCTGCGGTTCGCGGCATTCTGTATTATGAAAACACCTGGGGCACAAAGCGTTTACATCAATTAAGCGAACAGGAAGCGGTGTGCCTGGCACTGCGCGCGCTCGACACAGCTGCGGAATCCGACACGGCGACAGCAGGCGTGGATCGCAGCGGAAAGATTTATCCCGTGATCAAGGTTGTGTCGGGCGAAGGCATCACCACTTTGCCCGAAAACAAAATCGCGGCCGTGTTCAAGGAAATGGTTGCATGATCGAAGAGCCGTATCGTTGGGTTGAAGCCATCGCCAATCGGCGCGAGTACATCGAAGGGCAGCTCGCCCCTGGTAGTCCTATCGCGGCGCTAGGTTACCGCGAAGGTGTCCTGTTCGTCACGCTTGGCCAGACGCGCCAGAAACTTTTCGAGATTTACGACCGGATTGCGATGGGTGCGATTGGGCATCCCGGTGATATCGAGCGGTTGCGAATGGCCGCGATTGAACTGGCAAGCACCGAGGGGTTCACCCGTTCGGCTACTGACGTTTCACTGCGGCGACTCGTGCATTATTCGCTCAGTCCTGTAATGAAGAGCGCTTTCGAGCAGGTCTACGGGCCTCCGTATCTGACGCGAATGCTTTTCGCGGAGGTGGGCGCGCGCCCCGAGGAAGATTTGTTTTTGCGAGTTGAATACGACGGCGAGATCGCGAGCAACGGTGCGACCTATGCGCGAGAGCGACAAGATTTTGCCGTGCTCGGCGGCACGCGCCAGTCGGTCCACTTCATGGAAGCATTTCTCAAAATCGAGCACAAACCGGATGCCAGCCTTGAAACGGCGGTGAATTCGGCCCTCGACGCATGGAGTGTTGGGCACATGTTGTTGCAAGCCAGCGAAACAAAAGAGCTGCCCGCGCGCGATGCCATAGCGCAACACCGCCAGGAACAACTCGCTATTGCTGCAATAGAAGCGGCAGTGCTGGAGCGCGATGGCACCAAACCAATTCGCTATCGCTCGCTGGCAGATAAGGAATTGCGCTCCGTCATTTCTCGGTGATTAAGTGATGAAGAGAATTTTTCTAACGGGGATCACGAATGAAACAAGCCATTCGGAATGTGCTGGCGGTCGCGGGCTTGTTGCTGATGATTGCCTCGCTTGTCTGGATTTTATTGCATCAAGAGAAGCGACCGGCGGTTTATAAAGAATCAAAGGCGACTCAGCCGCAGACGCTCAAACCGTTCGCAGTAGTGGTTCTTGACCCGGGTCATGGTGGTCAAGATTCCGGAGCAATGTGTGGCGGCGTCATGGAAAAAGATCTGACGTTAGACGTAGCGCGCCGCGTCGATCGCCTCCTGGACTCTCAGGGGGTTGCCACATTGATGACCCGGCTCGGTGACAGCTATGTCTCACTGGCTGATCGCGCAGCCTTCGGGAATCGGGTGAACGACAGTATTTTTATCAGCATTCATTTTAACGAAGACAACAAACCGGTGGCGAGTGGTGTTGAAACTTATTATGCTGCGCATCAAATCGGTTCCGGTTCTACTCTTGCTTCATGGCTGCCGTTTTTCTCGCGGCCACCCCCTAATTCGCCGAAGCCGGAAAGCCAAAGTCTCGCCAGTTTCATTCAAGAAGCCCTGGTGGTACGGACCCGGTCCGTTGATCGCGGGACGCAAGCCAAACAATTTTTTGTCATCGCAAACGTGACTTCCCCTGCGGTCTTAATTGAAGGCGGCTTTATTACGAACAAGGACGAACTTTCGAAACTTGCGAGCGAGGATTATCGCGACCAGTTAGCGGCAGCGGTTGCGGATGGCATTCTGCGATATCGCGACGTGTTGAGTCAGCGGGAATCGGGATTGGCAGAGACAGGTCAGAAGGGCGCTGAATAGGCAAAGGGCTCCGACGTCGAATGACCATGAGAATCACAGCGACCGTAGTGATCTTCATAGGATCGATGATGCTGATGCGGGCGGACCAACTCGTTGAAAGCGTCCAGCAGGCGTTGAAGGACGAAGGTTTCTACTACGGCGAGGTCAACGGCGACATGAATGCGAATCTCACGGCAGCGATTCGCCGTTATCAAATTCGCAATGGCCTGCAGGTCACTGGTGAACTCAATGATGAGACGCTGAGATCGCTCCGGATCAAATCTTCCGGATCGTCGCGGGCAACGACCAACGCTGGGTCACCGACTCCTGCGACCGGTCCTGTGCCAAGCGAGTCTCCTTCCGACGAGGTGCAAACTGCGAGCCCAACCCCTCCGGTTCAGCCTTTCAATAATGCGCCGCCAGGGCAACAAGTTTTTCCCTCAACTCCCATCGGTCCGGCCAGCTCAGCGGGCGCAGTTTTTGCGGATACACCATTTCAGACTGCTCCTCCCGCCGTGCAACGAAATGTGATCGCCTCGGCGCAGATCGCCCTCGCGCGGTATGGATTGTATCGTGAACAAATTGACGGAATCTACGGACCCGCGATGGAACTCTCACTACGCGCCTTTCAAGCGCAAGCGAGATTGCCCGTGACCGGCCGGCTGGATCTGGAAACCCTGTCCGCGTTGCGCTTGTTGCCGGGGCCGCGCCAGCCGTCTTACAATCCTTACCGCCGACGTATGTGGCCACCGCCCGGCCCGCCGATTCGTGGTCAATGGGAACCCTACTAGCGTTGGTTTGGATTATCGAAACGGACCGACTGCAGTTCCACGAAAACTGTGCCCACGAAAATTTGGGCCTCGATGCGAAGGATCAGCCGCTCGGGATCGTCTGACACCCAGATTGTGGCGCGACGAAATTTCTTGTGCGGTTCCAATTCGAGATGCTTTCCGATGCGTTTTAGTTGCAGATCAAGCTTGATCGCGTTGTAAGTGCCGGCGTGCACGGAGATTTTCTCCCGCCCAGTCACTTTGATAATGCCGAGGTAAGCGTTCGTCGCTGGGTAAACAGCCAGGCGATAAACGCTCCCTTGTTTGAGCGGCTGACTCCTCAGGTAAAGCGCCGCGGAGTGTAAATCGAACAAGTTAGGCAGTGTAAAATCGCGTGTCGTTGTCTTGGCGGTGGCACCTTCGCCTTCTGTCCGTGCTCGAGTCACACCGCTGTTGGTGAAAGTAAGATGAGTGACTATTTTCTTGGATCGGTAGCTCTCCGTTTGCTGCGTTTCGATGGGAGCCAGTGTTTGGGAATTCGCGACGGCGCGCTGGCTTACATCGAGTTTCCACAATGCCCGGACGAAGCCAATGGTTCGTCCTGTACCTTCGAGTTGAAATCTGTCATTCGAGGTCCTGGTGAAATGAATCTCACCGGTGGCCGCGGTCAGTCCCGACCATCCGAAGCGATAAGACGCGCGCAGAGGGCGCAATTCCGGAAAATTCCCAATCGGCTCTTTGCTGAGTGTTGCCTGCCAATCCGAACCGAGTAAACCGGTCGAGGACGCGAGCAGAATCGTAACCGCGCATTTCGTTATTCGGAATGGAGTTCGAAAAAACATTCTCTGGAGCTTCGCAGCTGCTCACAACCATCGATGTGCCAGCGGATGATCTCATCCGTACAAAAAAATACACGCGAGTTTAGCCCGCGTGTATCTTTGAAATTCGAGACGAACCTCAGGGTTTCGTTGCTCTTGCTGCCGCCGGGGTGACTGATGGAGCTGCCGCAGACTTTTTGGTCGAAGCCGTAGCCCGACCGGGCTTGTTTAGCGTGTCGATGACTTCGTTTGTGAAATCAACGTTCTCTGGCGCGTACAGCACAACAGGAACTCCATTGATGCTCATACCCGATTTATCCAGCACAAACTCGAGGCTCTTGGTTTTGACTTTCTCCATCACGACGTCGGTAATTTCTTTGACGATTCCCTCGCGCATTCGCATCAATTGCTCCTGCAACTGACGTTCCCGCGTCTGGCGAAAATCGCTAATCTCACGCTCCATGCCTTTGATAGTGGCGATCTTTTCGTCGCGATCCTTGGCCAGGCCGGTTTTCTTGTCGGCGCTCAATGCTGGAGACTCAAGCTGTTTGTTTAGATTATTGATTTCGTCGAGCGCTTTTTTGTAAGCTTCGGCCCGGTCGTCGTATTCCTTTTTAGCAGCGTTCTTAGCGTCGTTGATTTTTGCCTCGGCATCCTTGGTCTTGTTGTAATCCTTGAACGCGCGCTGCATATCGACCGTTCCAATTTTGCCCGCGCCCTGTGCGAAGGCCCCAATGGGAGCAGCCAGCATCAGCGCGGAGAGTATTGACAGAGACTTTTTCATAGAAACAGAGGATATGGTGGACGAATCGCGTTAGACTGCAACCTTATATATTCGTTCAAAATTGATAGCCCACATTGAAGTTGAAATGGCCGCCGCCGTGATAGCCGTCACGCATCACCGGGTACCCGTAATCGAGGCGTAGTGGACCGATCGGCAAATCAAGCCGGAGTCCGATACCGATATCGGAAGCCAGATGATTAAAGCCAAAAGACCACGCCGAGCTATTCACAAAACCCGTGTCGTAAAAAAGTGCGCCTCGCGCTTTTTCGATAATCGGGAAAGTCCACTCAATTGTAGAGCGCGCCATTGACTGACCGCCGATCGGCTCACCGTTCTCCTGTGGGCCGACTTCGCGAAACGGAAAGCCGCGAAGGTTGTTCGAGCCGCCGAGGAAAAGACGCTCGTAAATAGGCACGCCAAAGCTGCTGGATTGGTTGGGACCCCATGTGTTCACCGTCGCAATTTCACCGTTGATCAGCAGGATCGTGTCCCAGGGCAAATGGAAATACTGCGATCCCTCCAAATCGAGTCCGTAAATCTGCGTGTCACCTCCAAGAAAGCCACCTGTGATAGTCGGAGAAAAGCTGACGCGTTGTCCCCGGCGAGAGAGCAACGGGTTATCACGCGAATCAAAGACGACACTCGAGAAGAGTTTGCTTTCAACGGTCGATCCAGCCTGCGACGCGATGAACGTATTGACGGGGTTGACGTTAAAAATGTCAATGTCCTGCAATGTGTATCCCAGGACGCCATACGTGTAGGCGTTGATTGGCTTGCGCATCTCAAACGTGAATCCGTAATTGCGCTGGTCATAGTCGGCGCTCAAGTAATTCGCTTCGGTGTAAAACGCCGAGCCAGTGAGGGCAAGACGCCGATCCAGGAAATACGGTTCTGTAATCGCAAGAATAAAGTCTTTGCGCTGGGTGCCGTACTGCAGACGCAGGCGGAACTTCTGTCCGCCGCCAGTAAACGAAGGCCAGTTGAACAGATCGAAATTGCCTTGGCTGAGTTCCGCAAACCCGACCAGTTTATCGACAGTGCTGAAGCCACCGCCAAAACTCAGTGACCCGGTGCGTTTTTCCTGCACGAGAATCGTCAGGTCTTTCCGACCCGGTATATCCGTGTCTTCCGGATAAGTCTCGACCTTGGCGAAGTAACCCAGGTTCTCCAGACGCTTCTTGGTCGTGTCTACGCGAACCGTGTTGAAAACATCTCCCGGGGCGACGAGCACTTCGCGACGGATGACTTTATCCTTGGTGCGCGTGTTGCCCTGAATATCTATCCGGTTTACAAACGAGCGGGAGCCCTCTTCGATAGTGTAGTGCACATCTATGAGCGCCGGTCCGGCTGGCGCCGCTTCGGGTGTAATCACCAGATCGACGTAGCCTCCGCTTCCATATGCGTCGGCAACCGCTTTGGCGTCGTCGTGCAGCTGTTTCGGCGAATAGACGCTGCCTTCTTTCATTTTTAAGAATTGGCGAATTAGTTTGTCGCTGCTGTGCTCGTAACCGGTAATCGTGAGCTTTCGGACGTGATATTGTGGCCCCTCCACAATCACGATCGTGATAATCATCGGCCCCTTCGGGGTGCGGTCTTTGCGCACTTCTTTTATTTCCACGTCGATGAAGCCGTGGTTTTGGTAGTACTCGCGGATCTTGTCCATGTCCTGTTCCAACTGAACTTCATCAAGCCGGCCGGTCTTATCCATGAAATAAATGATCGTCCTGCCACGGGTTTTCATCTGTTTGCGCAATGTTGCAGCCTTAATATGCGCGTTGCCCTCAAACCGGACTTGGCTTATCGCGCCTTTGACACCCTCGTTCACCGTGAAAACGACACGCGCAGTGCCGCGTTTCTCGTCGATTGGATCGACGCGGAATTCAATGCTGACATCGTTGTATCCGTGCGCCTGGTAAACTTCGATCATTTTTTCGCGCGATTCCTCAAGCACCTTCTCGTCAACTGCGTGATTGAGCTGCACTTTGATCTCTTTGCGCAGTCTTTTCGGTTTGATCCGTTCGGCACCGGTAATTTCGATCTCGCGTACGATTGCGCGCGTTTGGACTGCAACGATCACCTTGACGCCGTCGCCTTCAGGCTGAGCAAAGATTCGAACGTTTTGAATGTACCCGGTTTTATACAGCGCCTTGATGTCTGTCTCCACGATGTCGTTCGAATACACTTGGCCGACTTTTGTGCGCATCTGCGCCAGAATGCGTTCTTTGCTGATTGTTGCGGCGCCTGTGTACTGCACCTCCAGGGAACGGATGACGGGCGGTCCCGGAGCCGATGGTGGCGCCTGCGCCCGGACGATTACGGCCGTAAAGAGCGTACAAAAGCAGGCGACCCAAGTCGCAATCGGCGGGGGGCGCATCCATCCACAAAAACGTTGCATATGTCAGAAGCGCAGCCCCACGCAACCCAAACCGACGCAGGACAGGCGCTATATCGGAAATAAGACTGCAATCGTCAAGCCGAGATTTGTCAATGAATCTTTGGGGTCGAGTTCTCGTTCAGTCCGTACGTCCCTGCCAACGAGCCAGGTCCCCGCAGATTTATCGCGTTTACTGATCTTCTCAATGAGGTCTTCTCGTTAATTTTATGGTTAGTCCCTGCACAGCTGCGATCTCGGCTTCTTCGCCTTTTTCGATCGGCAAATCGCTGACCGCGTTCCAGTATTCGCCTTCAACGAAGATCCTGCCGTGGCGTGAATCAATTGGGGTCAATGCCGTTACAGTTCTTCCGATAAGCGTTTCTTTTCCAACTTTAACAGGCAACATTTGTGCGCGCACTCCTTTTCCGATTACGAAAACAAAGAACGCCACGGTGACGAGCGTCGCAGGAATGATCAGGTTCAATGACAAACGAAAAAGTGGATCGGCGCGATTAAAGAGCATGAGGGAGCCAATCAGAAACGCAATGACTCCGCCGACCGTGAGCACGCCGTGTGTGGGCGTGTACAGATCAAATATGAAAAGCGCCATCGCGAGTGCGATCAGGACGAGTCCAGCCACATTGACCGGCAAGATCGCCGCCAAATAAAGCGCCAGAATCAACGCTATCGCTCCGACTACGCCGGGAAGAATCGCTCCGGGCGAACTCAGTTCGCCAATGATCCCGTAGATCGCGATCAGCATCAGGATGAACATGACCTCCGGTCGCCACAGTTTTTGAAATACGCGCTCGGCCGGCGACATCTTGATTTCGGTCACTTGCGCGCCGGCTGTGTTGAGCAGTTTGCCGTCCACAACACGCCCGTTCAATTTTTGCAGCAGATCGGCCATATCGGTCGCGATCAAATCAATGACTTTTAATTCCAACGCTTTCTGGGCAGTGATCGAAGCGCTCTCTTTTACGGCGGACTTGGCCCATTCAACGTTGCGCTGTCGCTTGCCCGCTATGGTTTCCATGTAGCTGATGGAAAAGTTCTCGAGCTTCTGCTTCATGGTTTCGTCCGGCTTCTCTTCGCCACCGCTCGGGAAACCGCCGATGGAAACCGGATGCGCTGCGCCGATCGTAGTGGCGGGCGCCATTGCCGCGACATTGGCCGCCACCGTGATGAAACAGCCTGCGCTGGTTGCGGTCGCGCCAGTGGGCGCGACATAAACGACGACAGGAACTGGAGAGCCGAGGAAGCTTTGCACGATTTTCTGCGTCGAATCGAGCAGACCGCCAGGCGTGTTGAGCTGGATCACTAAACACTGGACATTTTGCGTCTTCGCTTCTTCGATGCTTCTGGAAATGTAACTGGCTGTCGCAGGCCCGATTGCACCGTCGACGTTGATAAAGCCAACTTTCTCCCCGGCGACAATCTTCGGCGCCAATGCGCTGGCAAGCCAGAGGAGCAGCGCAACAATCCAAATGGAGGCGCGCTCGCCGCGAGTCCGGGCATAGCGTTCGCAACCTTTCGCTCGGCGTCGCAAAGTTCCGTCCTTCGTAAGCTCAAGCTCCTTTCATGGGGTGAAGCTTAATCGCCAAGTCTTCCACGATTGGCTTCACGATCTTCGCGTAATCGCTGTAGCTCATCTTTATCGCGTCGGTGTGCGTGCCGGCTTCGAACACAATGTAGTCCTGTTCGGCCAGATGTTTGTCGACGTAAGTTTGCAGACCGTAAAGGTTTCCAAACGGAGGCATCGCGCCGATCACGGAGTCCGGGAACAGTGCTCTGAAGTCGTCTTCCTTGCCAAGAGAAACAGGTTTTCCGATCGCTTTCTCTGTTCTCTCGAGATCGATGTGGTGATCCGCTGACAGCACAACCATCAAATGTTGATCGCCAGATCTCAGCATCACAACTTTCGCCTGATGCCGGCCCTTGATGTGCTCGGCTTGAGCGATCCGTTGCGCCGTGACCGCCTCCGAGTGGCGCAGGATCTCGTACTGCACTTTGTTTTGAGCCAAACAATCGATCAGTTGTTTCGGTATTTCCATGGCCACCTCCAGTAAAAAGTATCACTTTCCCGAGCCATCTCTACTATTCGGAAGAGTCGCTACTCTGTATCTTCGCGTCTGAGAACCAAGGTAACGAAGAGACCCAGCAGACTTACCGCCGACACCATTCCAAGAACGCTCGGGATCCCGAATTTTTCCTTTAAGATTGGCAGAAGGAAGACACCCGACGTTGCACCGAATTTTGCAACACCCGCGGCGAATCCACCTGCGGTGGCGCGTAACTGCGTCGGGAATAATATTGGAGCGAGGGTAAACATGGTCGAATTAGGACCGGCGTTCATCAGCAGGTTGAACAGAATGAATCCCGCGAACACATAAAGGAATGTGCAAACTCGAGTTCGTTAGGCTGACGGCTGCCAGTAACAGCAACATGCCCACGACCATTCCTGCAAAACCAATGGCCTGCATTCGGATGCGGCCGAACCGCGGAACCATCCAGACTCCAAGCATGAAACCAATTAGCAAAAAAATCGATAAGTGCGCTACCCTTTGCGAGAGCAAAGTCGCGCGGGGCCAATCCATGCGTGCTTCCGGAGATTTCGATCGCTCCCAGGATTGTCGGAGTAAACAGTCCAACGCCGTACGTGGCAATATCCATCAGAAACCAGGGAATGGTTACCAACTCAGTGCGTGCCCGATAAGGGCGTGAAAACAGCATCGATAATCCACCAGCTATGTGCGGAGCTGGAGCGGCGAGTTTCTCGTGATCGCGCGCAAGCTGTAACACCGCCTGTCGTTGCGCGGGAATGATGAGCAACGTGCCCCCGGTCGAAAGCGCGCCCAGAGCGATCGTCACGGAAAGCACAGCCGGCATGGCTACAGGCACTGACGCTACGAGAAGGATCAAAACAATTTCGGCCAACCTTAACAGGACAGCTCGATCGTAGTGGCCGCGCATGTCGAAAAGACGAGCGGCAACTAGAAGTTTAAGACCAGAAGAATTTCCGGAAGCAAATCAGTGGCTGGAATCGATAGTGCCGGCAGGTTTGGCAGTGAATCTCATTCGCGGCGATAAATAAACACCGCCACTCAGCCCATCGCGCGCGAACGAGTTCTGTATGCCTACATGCGAAGTTTGCGAAAACGATTATGACAAGGCGTTCGAGGTGGTCGTGCGCGGCGAGCATCACACTTTCGACAGTTTCGAGTGCGCAATTCACGCGCTGGCGCCTGTTTGCCCGCACTGCAACTGCCGAATTGTCGGCCACGGCGTGGAAGCGGACGGAAAAATCTTCTGTTGTGTTCACTGCGCACGCGCATCAGGCACAACACAGTTGAGAGATCGCGCCTGAGGGTAGGGCGGGTCACTGCGCGCGCGCCGTTTTTAGTCACTCGAACATTGATGCGACTGGACGCGCCGACTCGTGCGAAATACAAATGCTAACATGAACTTACTCAAAGCTTTCTTTATTGGGCTGGTGCTTGCATCGTTCGCAGGTTTAATCGCGCTGGCGCAAACACCCGCGGCGAAATCCGTGGCATCATCAAAAGGCATCTCGGTGCTGCATCCCACTGCGGGCAACAAAGTGAGCGGCACCGTCACGTTCACACCGGTCGCCGATGGCGTGCAGGTGCACGCGGAGATTACGGGCCTGACGCCTGGTAAACACGGCTTTCATGTCCATGAATTTGGCGATTGCAGCGCAGCCGATGCCAGCTCGGCCGGCGCGCATTTCAATCCCACCAACCAACCGCATGCCGGGCCAGACGCAGCCGCGCGGCATGAGGGCGACATGGGCAACGTGGAAGCAGACGCTTCCGGCAACGCGAAGCTGGACTATGTAGACCACCAGATTTCGCTGGCGAATGATGCGAAATCGGCGATTGGCCGCTCGGTCGTCGTCCACGCGAAACCCGACGATCTGAAGACTCAACCATCGGGCGATTCGGGCGCGCGCATTGCGTGTGGCGTGATCGGCTGGGCAAAGACTTCGTGACAGACCTGCGCCGAGGTCAGCGGCGCTGCAGGAAGCTTTCGTTCCTAATCTCTTTGCTCGACAGAGCAGATTTCATCTGATCAAATTACTGGAAACCATCGCCCTGTACACTTATGCCACGATTATCTAAAATTGAATTATCGCCCGATAACGGGTGCGTCATCGACATGAAATGGAGCCTCGGCCCACTGAGCTATCGCTCTTCCGCACTGGGCAAGGTCGACATTGAACCGAGCAAGGACGTCACCCATCTGCCTGAACTAATCCTTTACGATCATATCGGCTTTAAAGGTTCCTACGCCCGCACCAACTTAAGTTTTCACTACGTTGGCGATTATTGGAACGACCGAATGAGCTGCGTGATCGTGGCGAGCGGTGTGTGGCGATTCTATCGGGACGATTATTACAAAGGCCCGCACTGGGATCTCGGCCCCGGCTATTACGAAAGTTTCTTCGCCGAAAAAGGTCCCGACGACGTCGTCAGTTCGTTTCAGTGCATTGCGCTGACGTAAGAGGCGATCACTCAAACGCACAGCGCTTAAGGCAAGCAGCGCTATAAGGTGGCTAAGTCGAGAACTTCGCGCGCGCAACCCCAGGAGAGTGTGAAACCGGCGCCGCCGTGGCCGTAGTTGTGAATGACTGTGCGGCCGTCACGCAATTGGTCGCGTTCCAGGCAAACGCCTGATCTTCGGAATGGGCGCAGGCCGACGCGCTCGGCGACGACGCGCGGTTTGTCGATGTTCAGCACTCGACTGCATTCAGTGACAATTCGAGAAGTGGTTGCAGGGTCAGCGGCGAGATTGTCGCCGAGTTCATTCGTTCCACCGAAAACGCAATCGTTCGTGCGCGGGATCGCGTACATGAGCGGCTCGTCGTCGCAGACAATCGCGGCGGAAAGACCCTCGATCCGAGGCACGATTGCGACCTGGCCGCGATGTGGCTCGAGGTCGGCGTCTTGGACAAGCTCGCGCGCCCCGATCCCCGCGCAATTAATGACGAAGTCGAATTTTCTATCGACATCTTCGAGTTTTTCGAAGCGGACGTTCGCGTGGATTTCGCCGGCAGCCTTGCGAAAGCGTCCGGCCAGGTAATCGAGATAAATAGTGGTGTCCGTGAGCGGCGTGCCCAGCGAGAAACCACTTTTGAAGCTGTAGCCACCGCGCGGTGTGCGGTCCCGAACGGGCCACAGGCCCGTTGCTACAGAAGAAAGCGATTGCGCGCCCAGCGGGATAGCCCAGTCTGGAATTTGAATTTCACCGGTGCGCAAGAATTGCCGCGATTCGATGATCGAGACACCGCTCTCGGGAAAGCGCGCGATATCAAGGAGGACTTGGTACGTTTCGAGCGCCAATGGGATGACTCTTTCGGCCGGCTCGACATGGTATGGAAACCAAACTGCTGCTGCGACACTGGAGGTTGTTTGTTGGCCGATGTCCTTGGCAAAGATAGCCGTGTGATAGCCGTGCTCAGCAAGCAGCACACCGCAGGTCAAGCCCGATACACCCGCGCCGATAATCGCGACCTTTCGATTCATTTCCAAATTGTAGGGACGGATGGTCGAGCCGTCCGCAAGATTTTGCGACGCATCATGACCGCGGCGTGCACGGCGGTACCCAGCAACAACTAAGTCAGACGCCTACAGTTGGTACGTGCCAAATGCTCGGCAGCGTCTAAGATTTGTTGCCGATGGTTTCACTTAATCGAGATGTGCTCACGGAAAGAATCCTGGATGGCGCGCGGATTTCCACAGACGACGCACTGGAATTGTATCGGTTGCCGCTGGAGGAATTGGCGGCGCTTGCGAATGCGCGGCGGGAGTTGGCAAAGGCAAAAAGCTACGGCGGTCGCGGCCGCCAGATTGTGACGTACATCGTCGATCGAAACATCAATTACACGAATGTCTGCAATGTTTACTGCAAATTCTGCGCGTTTTATCGGACTGAACGCGACGAAGATCATTACGTGCTGAGCTTCGAGCAGCTTGACCAAAAACTGGACGAACTTACTGCTGCAGGCGGAGTGCAAATCCTGATGCAGGGCGGGCATCATCCAAAATTGCAGTTCGAATGGTACACCGATCTTTTGCAGCACATCCGCAAAAAATATCCACACATCAATATTCACGGGTTCAGTCCGCCGGAGTTTCAACATTTCGCAGAGACATTCCGGATGCCGCTGCGAGAAGTGATTTCGCAATTTAAGGCGGCCGGGCTCGGCTCGATCCCGGGTGGCGGCGGTGAAATCCTTGTGGACCGGGTACGGAAGAGGATTGCGCCTTTAAAAATCAACACCGACCAATGGCTGGAGGTAATGCAGGTGGCGCATGAGCTCGGATTGAAATCGAGCGCCACAATGATGTTCGGCCACGTCGAGACCATCGAGGATCGCGTCGAACATTTGCAACGGATTCGCGATCAACAGGATCAGAGCGGCGGGTTCACGGCATTTATTTGTTGGACGTTTCAACCGCAGCATACGGTGTTGAAAGTGAAGCAGCCGACTGGCGTGTCGGAATATTTGCGGATGCAAGCGTTAGCTCGGATTTTCCTGGACAACATCGAGAACATTCAAAGCTCGTGGGTGACACAGGGTCCGAACATCGGCCAGATTGCGCTTAGGTATGGCGCGAACGATTTTGGCTCTGTCATGATGGAAGAGAATGTGGTCAGCAGCGCCGGCACGACATTTCGCCTGGATGCTGCGCAAATCGAATCGCTCATTCGTGAGGCCGGATACGAACCGCGCCGGCGAAATAATTGGTATGAACTGTTGAACTGAAGGAGACCGCCATGGAATTACTTGAAGCGTTTCCGCGACTGATCAGTTGGGCGGTGCCCATTATCATTCTGGTCATTATTGTTTTTCCGCAGGCGCTCCGCGTCCTGCGCGAATACGAGCGTGGCGTGATTTTTCGTCTAGGAAAATTGCTCGGCGCCAAGGGACCGGGAGTAATTTTCCTTATTCCAATTGTAGATCGGATGGTGCGCATGGACCTACGCGTGGTCACGATTGATGTGCCGCGACAGGAAGTCATGACCCGCGATAACGTGCCGGTGAGCGTGGATGCGGTGCTCTATTTTCGCGTGATCGATCCACAGGCCGCGGTGGTGAAGGTGGAGAATTTTTTAAAAGCCACGTCGCTCATCGCCCAAACCACATTGCGCAGCGTGCTCGGCCAGGCGGAGCTGGATGAACTGCTGGCGCACCGGGAAAAAATCAATCAGACGCTGCAGGAAATCATCGATCGTCAAACCGACCCGTGGGGAATCAAGGTCACAGCAGTTGAGGTGAAGGACGTCGCGTTGCCCGACACCATGAAGCGGGCCATGGCCAAACAGGCTGAAGCCGAGCGTGAGCGCCGCGCCAAAGTGGTCAATGCCGAGGGCGAATATCAGGCCGCCGAAAAAATGGTGCAGGCCGCCGCAATCATGAGCCAGGAACCGATCGCGCTCCAACTACGTTTTCTCCAAACGATGCGCGAGATTTCCAGCGAGCATAACACCACCACATTCCTTCCAGTGCCGCTCGACCTGTTTGGACCGTTAAAAAAGAGCGATCCACCAAAGCCGTAGGTTGCGACACGATCAGCGGACGATCTTGGCGATTTGCTGGCGAAAAAGTCTGGCGCCACCGGATGCTGGATGGCGGACGCACTGCGCGTTAACACCCAGTTGTTCTAGCTGAGCAGCGGCGATTTTTCCTAATGCGACGATTTCCTCACAACGAAATAATGCTAGGAAAGCTTTCAGCACAGCGCGACCGCAAAGTTGTTCTGACTTGTTAGGCATACGGTTGCTCAACAGCCCGCGGCTTGGATCGAACGAATGCCAAGGAAACGCATTCCACAACACGAACTCGTCCGGCACCACGCCACTCTTCAGCAACGCGCCCCAGACAATGGTGGCAGTCGGTTCGGAGAAGCCATCAGGGCAAACACTCGGGTTGCTCGTGCGGCGTGGCTTCAGTGTCACAAGAATCTGTAGCGACGCTCTATGAGCGCCGTTCTTGGATCTCGCCATTCGCTTTCGGCGCTCACAGAGCGCCGCTACAGTATTCCGTTTCCCAAGCAGCATGCGCTCCGAAGTCATCGGGATTCCGGTGAAGTGACCGCCGCGATAACCGAGCGCTTCGCCGATGACGGCGATCTTTGCGCGTCCGAGACGTTGTTCGAGATAAGCACGCAATTGCTGGCGCCTTATCATTGGCGCGATTCTGGCGATGTCGTTTTGCTCGTCGACCTCCCACCAGGGATTAAACACCGAGCCGAATGGCGATTGCTTTAGCAGTCTGACGAAGCGTTCGACTGAATTGGTGCTCATGAGAACGCTCAAGTTTCAAGCTATATCGACTAAGCACAGCCGGCTGAATCTTTTGACGCGATAGGTCGGCGTGGGCGTGAAAGTCAAACGTGTGTACGAAGAGCCGGCGAAATCGGACGGACATCGCATGTTAGTTGATCGGATTTGGCCACGAGGCTTGAAGAAAAGCGAGGCGCGAATCGATGAATGGCTGAGAGAAATCACGCCGAGCACCGGCTTGCGCAAATGGTTCAAGCACGATCCGGGCAAATGGGAGCAGTTCAAAAAGAAGTACGCTGTCGAACTAAAGGAGCATCGCGAACAAGTTGAGAAACTAGCGCGCGAGTCCAGAAAACGGAATGTAACCCTTTTGTTCGGCGCGAAAGACACCGTGCACAATAATGCTCTTGCATTGAAGGAATACATCGCAGAACTGATGTAAGCGCGATGCCAGAGCTGCCCGAAGTCGAAACGTTCAGGCGATATCTGGACAGCACCTCATTGCACCAGCGGATCACCAACGTCGAAGTGCACGACTCATATGTCTTGAAACGCGTTTCCGCGCGTGAACTGACGCGGCGATTGAAAGAGCGCTGCTTCGAAGAAAGTCACCGCCATGGCAAACATTTGTTTGCGCGCACCGGTGATGAGCTCTGGTTGCGACTACATTTTGGAATGACTGGCTCACTTGAGTACCTCGAACACGACAAGGTAGCGCCGAAAACGGCGCGCGTGATTTTTCGTTTCACCAATAACTGCCGCCTGGCATTCGACGATCAACGAAAATTTGGCGAGGTCGAGTTGATCGAAGATGTCGACCAATTTCTGCGAACACGCGGCCTTGGCCCTGACGCGCTTGAAATTAGGTTCCGGCAATTTAAGGCAATTCTTGAAAAACACCGCGGCGCGGTGAAAGCGATTTTGCTCAATCAGCAATTGATCGCCGGGATCGGCAACCTTTACGCCGATGAAATCCTTTTTCACGGCTGCATACACCCTGCCACTGAAGCGGTCAGATTGAGAGACAAGGATCTGACGCGGTTGTTTCGTGCGACACAGCATGTGCTGGAGAAAGCGATTGCATTGAAAACCGATTTCAATCGTTTGCCAAAATCCTGGCTGCTAACACATCGTGAAAAGCGCGGCAGATGTCCGCGTTGCGGTCGCGCGTTGAAATCAGCAACGATCGGCGGCCGCACTTCATGGTTTTGCACGCATTGCCAGAAGCGAATCTGATCAACATTTGGCTTCAGCCAGGTGCTACACCATTGGGCGGAAACGGCCGACCACTTCCTGCAAACTCCCGGTGATCTGGCCTAACGAACAAACTTCAGCCGCTTCAAGCAGAGCTGGGAAAACATTTTGACCACGCTCGGCAACCGTGGCGAGCTCGTCCAACGCGCGCTTCGCTTTATCGGCGTTTTTCTTTTTGAATTTTTGTAGCCGATCAACTTGCAGCTGCTGTTTCGTCCGCGGCGTGCGAACGAGCTTCACTTCCGGAGCATCCTCGTCTCCGTCGCGATACTTGTTCAAGCCGATGATTGGCCGAGTGCTGTCGTAGATCTGTTGTTCGTAACGATGCGCCGCATTTTGAATCTGGCTGCGTTGATACCGTTCTTCCACCGCAGCGAGCACGCCCCCGAGCCGTTCAATCTCGCGGAACTCATCCAGGATCGCCGCTTCGACAGCGCGCTCGACCGCTTTCATACCAGGCGAACCGCTCAACATGTTCATGGTGTGTTTGAAAATACCGGACTCCTCAAGCAGGATCGCCTGCCCGTGCGCCGCCAGCCGGATCCATTCTTCGCTCGGCGTGGTGAACGGTTCGTCCGCGCTGTTGGAGTGGCATGAATTCGTAGCGTTCATGTACGACAGAATCAGTTCCGCGGCCGTCCGAGTGAGATTATTTTTGAATTCGGCGGCGATTAACGAGCGCCCGCTGGTTTGGGTGTGCAGCTTGAAAAGCTGCGCTCTTGTACCTGCGCCGAACACGTCGCGCATTCCGATCGCCCAGATGCGGCGCGACACGCGCGCGAGCGCGATGTACTCGGCGTCGAGTCCGCAATCGAGAAAGAACGAAAGGCGCGGCCCGAATTGGTCGACCGGAATTCCGCGCGCGGCGAACATTTCCGCGTACGCAAAACCGTTGGAGAGTGTGTAAGCCGCCTGTTGCACCGGTGTGGAACCGGCCTCGCCGATGTGATAACCGCTGATCGAGATTGGATACCAGCGCGGCATTTCGCGCGTAGTGAACTCCACCATGTCGGTGAGAAACCGCAGCGAAGGTTCAATCGGGAAAATGGTTTCGTTCTGTGCCTGGACCTCTTTGAAAATGTCGGCCTGCACCGTGCCACGCAATCTTGGAACAACTTTCGGACCGAACCGCCTTTTGGCAGCGGCGATGTACATCGCCATGATCATCGGAGCCGGACCGCTGATGGTCATTGAGGCGGAAAAGTTCGGCGATCCCAGATCAAATCCGTCGTACAGACGCACCATGTCTTCGACGGTGTCGATCGCCACGCCGCCTTCGCCGATTTTCCCGAAAACACCGTCGGCATCGCTATCGAGCCCGTAAAGTGTCGGTCCATCAAACGCCGTGCTGAGCCGATGGGTGCGCTGGTGTCTCGTTAGGTAATGAAACCGCTCGTTGGTGTCTTCAGCGAGCATCAGGCCCGAGAACAAACGCGTAGGCTCTTCAGGTTGCGCAAGGTTCTTGCCGGTTTTGTCGCCGTTCTTATCGAAACTCTCAATCTCGCGGATCGGCTCGAGGTACATTTCGGGATAGGCGGCGTTGAGGTAAGGAAATTCGCCCGGCAAACCTTCACCGAAAATGAAACGGGCAATCTCGCCCGGCTCATCGATTTCGGGCAACGCGAGACGCGGCAGCAGCAAACCGGTCGGTGTGCGCGTAACCGGGATTTTCGCTTTTGTATCGTTCCAACGTCCAAGCAGATCGCGTCCGAATTTTTGATCGGTGCGCGCCCGCTTCACCTGATCGAGTACGAATTTATTATAATTTTCGACCGATTCGACGACTTGTCCGAGCTTGCTCATAATATTTCTCCCCTCATTGGTAGGGACGGAGCGCTGGGCCGTCCGTTCGGCGCGCTACCGAATTCATTTTGAGATTAACTCAAACAGCCGATCCACGCCAGAGTCGCGGTGCCGCTTCGCAACGGTATCCACCAGTTGCTGGTCCCTGTGGTTTTGTTCGAGACGCTGCTCAATTTCCGTATGTGCTGTCCGTGCGCGCTGGAGATCGCTCTTGTTCACGACCACAATGTCTGCCAAATCGAGCATCACGATCTTCTGCAACTGCAACCGACTGCCGTAATCGGGATTCAGCACCAGCACGGTTGAATCGACGATTCCATTTTTCTGAAATGGCATCGCCTCCTGGCCGGTGCCGACCGTTTCGATAATGACGTAATCAAAATTCGATTGCGCTAGTGAGGCGAGGCAATCGTGCGTTGCGGGCGATAGTCCGCCCGCTTGTCCGCGTGTGGCCATGCTGCGCATGAACACGCGATCATCCTGCGAATTGATCATCGTTGCGCGGTCCCCCAGCAACGCGCCTTCGCCAACTACGCTGGGATCATGGGACAAAATCGCAATTCGCCCTTTTGGATTGCGATGCAGAAACCGCAGGGCGAGCTCGTCGATCAACGTCGTTTTTCCAGCGCCGCCCGGTCCAGTGAAACCGATGACTTTCGATGTTCGATGTTTCTGCCGGTTCTGCGTTGGGCGTTGAGCGTTGGATGTTCGACGTTTTCTGCTCCCAATCCCATAGGCCTCTTCGATCTTGCTGAGGTTGTGCGCGAGTTCCTGATCAAACGATCTTGGTCGAGGCCGTCTGGTTCGAGGCTTGCCATAACGCTGATGCACAAATTTCACCATGTCGTCGAGTGATGTGCCGGCAAAGAAAATTTCGTCCACACCTTTGCGTCTCATCCTTGCCGCGTCGTCATGCGTTATGGTGCCGCCGCCGCCCCCGAAAACCTTGATATCGTCTGCGCCTTTTTTGCGCAGAAGATCGACAACGGCCGCGAAAAATTCGATATGCCCGCCGTTGTAACTAGAAATGCCAATCGCGCGCACGTCCTCCTGGATGGCGGCCCGGACGATGTCGCCAACCGAGCGGTGGTAACCGAGATAGATCACTTCGATCCCGTGCCGGATAAACTCCAGATTGATCGTGTTGATCGCGCTATCGTGACCATCACAAATCGGAACTGCGGTTAGAATTCGAATGGGAGAAGGCATTTCTTTCAAGAGATAACAACAAATCTCGAATTCGAGAAACCAGGAAAACTGGCGAAATGTTTATCCCGCGTCCCTGTTTTTCCGGTTACTGCACAGATTTGAAAGGCTGGCCGTCGCTTCGGGTCTGTTGCAGCGCAGATTACAGATTTGCAGCAACTAGTCCATTTTTCGCCGCGATTATTTCTTTGCTTCCTAATTTTCTGTTTTCCTGAGTAAGCTCCGCCGAAATCTATGAAAAACTCTGGAGCGTTTCGCGCAATTTTGACTGCCGGTTTGGTCGTTGGTGTTTTGGATATTTCATCCGCGTTCGTAATCTGGTGGCAACGCGGTGTAGGATGGCGGCGCGGATTACAGGGAATCACCGCTGGATTGCTGGGCGCGAACTCGTTCGACGGCGGACTGGTAACGGCTGGGCTCGGTCTGGCGCTCCACTTTTTCGTAGCATTTGTAGTGGTGACCATTTTTTACCTGGCCAGCCGAAAGATCGGATTTCTGACGCTTCATCCTGTTGTGTCCGGTGTGTTTTACGGGATGGGCGTTTACATTGTGATGTACTGGCTTGTGTTGCCAACGGCGTTCCCAACGTTTCGACACCGGCTGGGGAACGACTTGCTCGCCGTTGCCATTCATATTTCGTTGATCGGGTTGCCGTGCGCATTGATTGTCCGCCGGTACTCCCAAGGAACGCGGCAACCGTTATGAAGGATCCTTTCGATTTCACCGGGAAAGTTGCACTAGTTACAGGCAGCTCGCGCGGAATCGGCGCGGAGATGATCAAAGCTTTCAACACACGAGGCGCACAATGTGTGGTGAATTACCTGGCCGACGCGCCGGGACAAAACAAAGGCGATGCACTGGGTGTAGCGAAGGAATTGAATGACCCGCTGGTGATCGAGTGCGACGTGACGCAGCCGCAGCAGGCCGAAGGAATGATGAAGCAGATACAGGATCAGCGCGGCGGGCTCGATATCCTGATAAACAATTCCGGGATAATCAGCGATCGCACGATCAAGAAAATGTCTCTGAACGACTTCGAGAGCGTCATCCGCGTGAATCTCATAGGGACATTCACAGTAACGCAGAAAGCGGCAGCGATTCTGCGTAACGGCGGACGAGTGATCAACATGTCGTCCGTGAGCGGACAGATGGGACTGTTCGGCCAGGCGAATTATTCGTCGAGCAAAGCCGGAATCATTGCACTCACCAAAGTTTCCGCACGCGAGTTTGCGCGACAGAACATCACCGTGAACGCCATTGCCCCTGGATTCATCGATGTAGGAATGAGCAAAGGCATGTCTGAGGAAGTGACACAGAACTTCATCAAACAAATTCCGCTAGGTCGCCTCGGCGAAGTTCACGAGATTGTCGATGCCGCGCTGTTCCTGGCGTCGCCAATGGCAAGCTACATCACCGGACAGGTGCTCAACGTGAACGGCGGATTTTACTTAGGCTAGGTAGGGACGCCGCGCTGCGGCGTCCAGACAGCGCAACGCGCTGGTCCCTACCATCCACGTGTGCAGCGGCAGTTCAGTCCAATTTCTGCACGAGCAGCCACACCAAAGCTGAAAGCATTGCTGCGAAAGTCGATAAAACGAGTGTGGCGCGTTTGGTCTGTCGTATCTTGAATGCCGGTTTGGGAATGTCATCGTGAATTTGACTGGCTTCGAATAGTTTCATGAGGAAAAAGGCGACGATAAAGCCGACCGCCGCCCATTTGAGGCATCCCAGAGTGAGGTCGAGCATCCCGGGAAACGGTAGCGCAGGCGGGCATCACGCTCAAGGGATGAGCTTCAACGGAGGAGAGCAGGCGCACAGTGGCTACCGTCCCCGTACGGCTCTGGCCAGACAGGGAAAAGCCGCCGCTCGCTGTATGTGTCTTCGAATTGGATTGACCATAACGCCCAAGGTTCTTAGCCTCGGGATATGACCACGAAAATTCTTGCTCTGTTTTGTGTAGTTGGACTTGCCGGAATTTGTCTTGCGCAAGATCAATCGCCGCCCAGTCCAGGCGCTTCACCAGAGCAAGAGCCAACGAAACATCGCGCGCACAAGAAAGCCGAGAGTACCGCCTCGACAGCTGAGTCCGCCGAGTCGCCTTCAGCGGCCGCGTCACCCGCAGCTTCGCCGAAAGCGAAGCGCACTCATAAAAAAGCCGAGGCTACAACAGCAGCTAGTCCAGCCGAGTCTCCTGCAGCGTCTCCCAAGGGTAAACGCGCAGCTCACGCAAAGGCCGGCGCAGCAGCTGCAGCAGCAAGTCCTGCGGCATCAGCTTCACCAGCTAAATTCAGCCTGGGCGATTTGTTCAAACCAAAGAATTCTACGGCCGGAGCCAGTCCCGCAGCCGCGGCCGCGGCCCCAACCACAGGAAAAGGCGCGACCACTCAGACAGCAGCGAAAGCTCCCGCACCCGGCGGAGGTCATGGTCTGGTTTGGGTTAACTCGGAAACGCATGTTTACCACAAGGAAGGCTCGCGTTTCTACGGGACCACCAAAAAAGGCAAATACATGACCGAAGCGGAAGCAACGAAAGAAGGGGACAGAGCTGCCCACAATTAACTTGACGTAAAATCTGCTTTCGCTGCGATACTCTGTACCGCATCGGCCAATGTCTCGAAGGTGGTGATCGTGACATCCGGCCCATAATGGAATTGTGACAGGATATTGAGACCGATGTCCTTGTGCGGATCGGGCATCACACGTGTCACCGAGGCGACGTCTTTTTCGGCAAGCGCGTCCATGATCTCCGCGATGTGCACCGCTGCTTTGGCATCCATTGACTTGAGCCAGCGGAAATCCGCAAGGACGTGAAACCCGGGCGCGACATCGCGCAAAACTTCGCGCACACGTTGGGCAACCGCTTTGACTTCCCGGGCCGGGACGCGTTGCACGGCGCTGATTACGAGCAGACGCTTCGATCGATCGAGCTCAACTGCATACATGCTTCGTCATCACACGAAGCAGGCGCAGTCGCAAGCGCGTTAGCACGGTTCCTACAGCGGATTTTGGAAGAAAGCGTTTTCGAAAGTTGATTGAAACGCGCCAGACTGCGTCTCGCCGATTCGAAACCGGGGACTGATCTCGAATTGCGTCGCGCAATAAATTTCCACGTCTATCCTGCCGCACTTCTCGAGGGACGCGCGCACCGTGTTTACAGCGAGTGCGGGCGTGTTGCAATCGCGACTGAGATGGCCGAGCACGACGCGCTCGATTTTTCCGGGTAGCAATTCCTCAATCACGCCGGCTGCAGCGGCGTTCGACAGATGTCCGTGCCGCGACTGGATACGCTGTTTCACCGGCCACGGCCGGTGCGTGTCATTCTGCAAAAGTTTTTCATCGTGATTAGTTTCAATGACGAGCGTTTGCACTTCTCGCAAGCGTTCGACGATCAACTTGGTCACGTAACCGAGGTCGGTAATAAACCCGAGACCGCCTGAGCCTGCGTGAAACACGAACCCGATCGGATCCACCGCGTCATGCGGCACGGGAAACGTTTGCACCGTTATATCGCAGATCGAAAACTCGGCGCCGGTCGCGAATAGTCGCCAGTTCCGACACCGCTCCGGCAGACCGCTGGATCGGAGCGCCTCGGCCGTTAGCCGATTGCAGTAAATTGGCAGATTGAATTTGCGGCAGAGAACTTCAAGACCGCAGATGTGATCGGTGTGTTCGTGGGTGAGAACAACGCCGTCGAGCTGCTCCGGCGTGACGCCACATTGCTCCAGACGCAACACGACTTGCCGCGCGCTGAGACCGCCATCAACGAGAATCTTGCAATGATCGGTGGCGACGAGCGTGCTGTTTCCCGCGCTCCCGCTGCCGAGCATAGTCAAGCTGAACACGGATCTAAAGTTATTCGCGCTATTTGAATTTGCGCAAACAGAAACAGCGAGAATGAGGAAGAATAGGAAAAATATTTCAAACGACAGCGACTATTTCTATTCGTTTCGATCCATAGATATTTTCGCACCGCATTCCTGCTCGCGAGTCAGGGAGATGAGCTTGGCGATGTTCTCTGGCGTGGAACCGTATCCTGCCAGAGTTGCTCCCACGATCAGTACGCCGTCTAGCGCGCCACGGCCGATGTGCGTCTCAAACAGATCGGAAGAGCAAATGCCCTCTCAGTTAAGCGCATGGGCAAGGGAGCCGCTTTGCGAGACACCCGATGACAATCACCTTGCACCGGCGGCCTGTTCTGGTTCAGAATCGCCATCCTAAGTCCAAAACGAAAGGATCGCTTATGCCAATCGGAGCGTCTCTCCACATCGGGCTCAACGCCGTGGATCCAAAACAATACAGCGGTTGGGGCGGTCAACTCACCGCGTGCGAGTTCGATGCAAACGACATGCAAGCGTTGGCCAAAGCCCAGGGATTCACGAAAATAACAAAACGCCTAACGAAAAAGGCAATCCGCAGCCGGGTGTTGGCTGACATCAAAGCCGCGGCTGCGAAACTGAAACGGAACGACATCTTTTTTCTCACCTATTCGGGGCACGGCGGTCAGGTGCCGAACACCGGGCACGATTTGGAGCCGGACGGCTTCGATGAAACCTGGTGTTTGTATGATGGCGAACTGATCGATGACGAGCTTTACACTGCGCTGAAGCAATTCGTCAGCGGAGTGCGGATCTTCGTGCTGTCAGATAGTTGTCACAGCGGCACAGTGCTGCGCGCAATCCAATTTTCCGCGCTGGGCGTGGCCCCAGTGCGTCCGCGTATGATGCCGCGCGACGTCGCTTTGCGCGTTTACATGGATCACCAGAAGTTCTACGACAAAATCCAACAGCACCGCTCCAGTCTACGGACGCGGATGCACGCCACCGCCCTGTTGATTTCAGGATGTCAAGACAACCAGACCAGCGCGGACGGCGACCGCAACGGGTTGTTCACTCAAACGCTGCTTGCTGTTTGGAAAAACGGAAAGTTCAAGGGCGATTACCGCGGCTTTCACAAATCGATTGTGAAACTGATGCCGCCGACGCAAACCCCAAATTATTTCACCATGGGACCGGCCAACTACTCGTTCGAAGAACAGAAACCGTTCACGGTTTGATCGGATGAGAATTCTCCTGGTTCACGGAGTCGGCCACCAGGAGCGTCCTGACAATCAGCCATGGGAATACCCATGGGAAGAGGCGATTACCGCCGGTATCCAATATTTCGATCCTGCGTTTGCAGCGACCTACGAGCGCTTCGACTACGACAGTTTATTTTCGGGAAAGATTAACCTTCTAGCCGACGTCGGCGCTGCTGCGCATCTCGGCTTCGCGCCTGTTGGAGCCGCTATTCAG